>DASSYY010000381.1:0-12974 GCA_035703025.1 Gemmatimonadales bacterium
CGGTCGGGCGATCGGGCGGTCAGGCGGTCAGGCGGTCGGACGGTCAGCGGTCAGACTTCGGATGATGAGAGAGTTTGTCCGGACCTCACCCCGAGCGAAGCGAGGTGCCTTGGCTGGAATGTCTGGAGCCTACTCTAGAGAGGTCGCTCGGCCACTGGCGCGTCCTCGGAATGTCGAGCACCCCTTCGCCCGACCGCCCGACCGCCCGACCGCCTGCCCGCCTGCCCGCCCTCAATGCACCAGCTTCTTGTACCGGATCCGGTGCGGCTGGTTGGCGTCGACGCCTTTCCGCCGCTTGAGGTCGGCGGCGTACTCGCCGTAGTTCCCCTCGAACCAGACGACTTCGCTGTTGCCCTCGAACGCCAGGATGTGGGTGGCGATGCGGTCGAGGAACCAGCGGTCGTGGCTGATCACCACCGCGCAGCCGGCGAAGCCCACCAGCGCCTCCTCCAGCGCCCGGAGCGTGTCCACGTCGAGGTCGTTGGTCGGCTCGTCCAGCAGCAGGAGGTTGCCGCCGCTCTTGAGCAGCTTGGCCAGGTGGAGCCGGTTGCGCTCGCCCCCCGACAGGGTGCCGACCTTCTTCTGCTGGTCGGCGCCCCGGAAGTTGAACCCCGCGGCGTAGGCCCGCGCGTTGACCGTCCGCCGGCCGAACTGGAGCTGGTCCTGGCCGCCGCTGATCTCCTGGTAGACCGTGTTGTCCGGGTCAAGCGCGTCCCGGCTCTGGTCGACGTAGGCGACCTGCACCGTCGAGCCCACCGTGAGCTTGCCCGAATCGGGCGACTCCTGCCCGGTGATCATCCGGAACAACGTGGTCTTGCCCGCGCCGTTGGGGCCGATCACGCCGACGATGCCGCCCCGCGGGAGCGAGAAGCTGAGGTTCTCGAACAACAGCCGGTCGCCGAAGCCCTTCGACACGTCGTTGGCGATCACCACCTCGTCGCCCAGCCGCTCCGGTACGGGGATCAGGATCTCGGCGCTCCCCTCGGTCTGCCGCTCCGCCTCCTCCCGCAGCTCCTCGTAGCGCGTGATGCGGGCCTTGCTCTTGGCCTGCCGGGCCCGTGGCGACATCCGCACCCACTCGAGCTCGTGCTGGAGCGTCTTCCGCCGGGCCGAGGCCTGCTTCTCCTCCTGGCCCAGCCGGCGCTCCTTCTGCTCGAGCCACGAGGAGTAATTCCCCTCCCACGGGATCCCGGCGCCCTGGTAGAGCTCCAGAATCCAGCCGGCCACGTTGTCGAGGAAGTAGCGATCGTGTGTGACGGCCACGACCGTTCCCTTGAACTCGGCCAGGTAGCGCTCGAGCCACCACACGCTCTCGGCGTCCAGATGATTGGTGGGCTCGTCGAGGAGCAGCATGTCGGGCTCCTCGAGCAGCAGCCGGCAGAGCGCCACCCGGCGCCGCTCGCCGCCCGAGATCTTCGACACCTCGGCCTCACCAGGCGGGAGCCGGAGCGCGTCCATCGCGAGATCGATCTTGTGGTCGAGCTCCCAGAGACCGAGCGCGTCGATCCGCTCCTGCAGGTTGCCCTGCTTTTCGAGCAGCCGCGTCATCTCGTCGTCGTCCATCGGTTCGGCGAACTTCGCGCTGATCTCGTTGAACTGATCCAGCAGCGCCTGCTGCGCGCGGACGCCGTCCATGACGTTGCCGCGGACGTCCTTCGACGGATCGAGCTGGGGCTCCTGCGGGAGGAAGCCGATCCGCGTGCCCGGCAGCGGGCGCGCATCGCCGAGGAAGTCCTTGTCCACGCCCGCCATGATGCGGAGCAAGGAGGACTTGCCCGCGCCGTTGGCGCCGAGGACGCCGATCTTGGCGCCGGGAAAGAAGGAGAGATGGATCCCCTTGAGGATCTCTCGCGAGGGGGGCACGACCTTTCGCAGGTCGCGCATCGTGAAGATGTATTCGCCGGCCATAGGGCGGGAAACATAACAGCGCCGAAGCAGAAAGGGCGTCCCAGCGGGGACGCCCTCCGTTCTGCTCCGGCCGGGGCCGGAAGGTCAGCTCACGTGCTTGTTCACCATCTTGGTCATGTCGAACATCGTGACCTGCGACCTGCCGCCGAACACCGGACGCAGCTTGTCGTCCGCGTTGATGGCGCGGCGATTCTTGGCGTCCTGCAGGCCGTTCCGCTTGATGTACGCCCAGAGCTTCTTGGTGAGCTCGGTGCGCGGGATCGGCGTGCTCCCGACCACGGCGGAGAGGGCGGCGTCGGGCTGCACCGGACGCATGAACGCGGCGCTCGGTGTGCGCTTCTTGCCGGACTTCTTGGCGGCCTTCTTGGTAGCCTTCCTGGCGGACTTCTTGGCGGACTTCTTGGCGGACTTCTTCGCTGTCTTTTTCTTGGCGGCCATCGCGTGTCTCCCAGTGAATGTGAGAACCGTGTGTGCCTCTCGTCCTGCCGAACTACCGTGACCAAACAGTACACGCCCGCCGCGAATTTACAATAGGGAAATGGCCGTTTTCCCTCGGAAAACCCCGTTTTCGGCCGATTTTTCCCTCGGAAACCCCGATTTTGGCCCCATTTTCCCTCGGAGGATGGCGATTTTCCCTCGGAGAGCGGCCTCCCGGCGTGGCCGGAAACCGGCGCGCTTCCCTCGGAGCACGGCTCGGTGCGGGGTCCCGCTATCTTGCAGGGTGATGCTCACGGAGCCCGCGGCTCCACGGTCATTTCGGCTTCAGGAAGGGTGTCGCCCCATGCGTTTCGATCTTCCCGCCGCCCGCCGCGCGGCGCTCGCGATGGTCCCCCTCGTTGCGCTGCTCGCGCTCGCGGCCGGCCGCGCGGTGCCTCCCTGCGCCCCGGACAACGGCGGCCTCACCCTGCCCGACGGGTTCTGTGCCAGCGTGCTCGCGAGCGGCGTCGACGGCGTGCGGCACCTGGCCGTCGCGCCGAACGGCGATCTGTACGCCGCCGCGAGCGGCAGCATGCTTCACGGCGGCGTCGCCGCGTTCCGCGACCGCGACGGCGACGGCACGATCGACGAGCGCACGACGTTCGGTCCGCGCGGCGGCAATGACGTCGCCGTGCACGACGGCTACCTGTACCTCGCCCTCTCGCGCAAGGTCGTGCGCTGGAAGCTCACGCCCGGCCAGCTCGAGCCGGCGGGCGAGGCCGAGACGATCGTGTCCGGCCTTCCCGGCGGCGGCGACCACGGGGCGAAGACGATCGCCTTCCCCGGCGGCAACGTCCTGCTCGTCAAGGTCGGCTCGGCCACCAACAGCTGCCAGCGGTCGAACCGCGCTGAGAAATCGCCCGGCCGCGATCCGTGCGTCGAGCTCGAGACGCGCGCGGGCATCTGGCGGTTCGCGGCCGACCGGCCCGAGCAGGCGTTTACCCCCGGCGCCCGGTGGGCGACCGGCCTCCGGAACGCCGAGGCGCTGGGCGTCCAGCCCGGCACCGGTGCCGTGTGGGCCGCGGTCCACGGGCGCGATCAGCTCGGCGGCAACTGGGGGTTCAGCGACGAGGCGAACGCGAACAACCCGGCCGAGGAGCTCGTGCAGGTCTCGCAGGGCGACGACTTCGGCTGGCCCTACTGCTACCACAGCAACGACGCGAAGCAGAAGGTGCTCGCCCCCGAATACGGCGGGGACGGCAAGACCGTCGGCCGCTGCGCCACGGCCAAGGCGCCGGCGCTCGCGTTCCCCGGGCACTGGGCGCCGGAAGCGCTGGTCTTCTATCCCGGTGATGGCTTCGGGGCGGCGTACGCGGGCGGGATGTTCCTGACATTTCACGGGAGCTGGAACCGCGCGCCGCTCCCGCAGGAAGGCTACCGGCTCGTCTTCGTGCCGTTCGCCGACGGCAAGCCGACGGGTTCGTACCAGACGTTCGCCAGCATCAAGGGAGACCGCTTCCGGCCGGTGGGGCTCGCGGTCGGCAAGGACGGTGCGCTGCTCCTGTCGGACGACGACAGCGACAAGATCTGGCGGATCGTGAAGCGCTGAGGCCGGAGCGGGCGCTAGCCGCGCGCCAGCACCCGCTCGACCTCCGACAGGGACGGCTCGATCTCGATCGGCCGGTTGGCGCCCGGCGGCGGCGGATCCATCTCGCGGTGATACCGGAGCAGCACGCCGGGATCCTTGAGGATGTGCCCGGTGAGGACCGCGACCGCATGCTGGTCGGGCGCCATCAGCCCCCGGCGAACGAGATCCCGCACGCCCGCCACGCTGGCGGCGCTGGCCGGCTCGCACCCGATGCCGCAGGCGTCGACGGCCGCCTTCGCCTCCAGGATCTCCTCGTCGGTCACCGCCAGCACGACGCCCTCCGTCTCCCGGATGGAGAACACCGCCCGCTCGAACGAGGCCGGGTCGCCGATGCGGATCGCGGTGGCGACGGTCTCCGCCCGCACCGCGTAGCGGTTCTCGAAGTCCTCCGCGAAGCTCCGCGCGAACGGTGCCGCGCCCGCCGCCTGGACGGCGGCGAGGCGGGGAATCCGGGTAATGAGACCCCAGCGGTGGGCCTCGAGCAGCGCCTTTCCGAACGCGGCGGTGTTGCCCAGGTTGCCGGCGGGGAGCACGATCCAGTCGGGCGGCTCCCAGCCGAGCTGCTGGAGCATCTCGAGCACGATGGTCTTCTGGCCCTCGATCCGGAACGGATTGATCGAGTTGAGCAGGTAGACCCCGAGCCGCTGGCTCGCCTCCTCCACCAGCCTGAGGCAGGCGTCGAAGTCGCCGCGCACGAGCAGCGTCTTGGCGCCGTAGGCCAGCGATTGCGCCAGCTTGCCGAGCGCCACCTGGTCGGCGGGCACCAGCACGAGCGCGGGGATCTCGGCCTGCGCGGCGTACGCCGCCAGCGACGCGGAGGTGTTGCCGGTCGACGCGCAGGCGACAGCGGTCGCGCCGATCCGACGCGCCTGGGTCACCCCGACCGTCATTCCCCGGTCCTTGAACGAGCCCGTCGGGTTGTGGCCTTCGTGCTTGAGCAGGAGGTGGGCGACGCCGGTCCAGCGGTCGAGGGCCTGACGGTGCAGCAGGGGCGTGTTGCCCTCGGGGTGGGAGACCACTTCCTCTGCGGTGGGCAGGACGATCTCGCGGAACCGCCAGACGCCCGAGGCCGAAGCGCCGGGGCGCTTCCCCCGGCGCTCGGTAAACCGCTCGATCAGCTCGTGGCGGGTGAGCTTGGGCGGCCGGTGCCGGACCTCCAGCAGGCCGCCGCAGGCGGTGCAGCGCGGATGCGGATCCAGCTCGGTCATCTCGTGCCCGCAGGCGAGACAGACCTGCCAGCTCTCCGGCCGCTGCGTCTGAAACTTCATCCGGTCCCTCCGGTCGTCTCGATCAGCCGCGCCCCCACCTGGTCCACCTGCGCCACCCGGGCCGCGCTCCGCTGGCCGGCCGTCGCGTAGGCCGCCGTCATCGCCGCGGCCACCCGCTCGCCCGCCGGCCGCCCTCGCGCGAGCGCGAAGGCGGTCGGGCCGCTGCCGGAGATCGAGCTGCCCAGCGCGCCCGCGGTGAGGGCCGCCGCCTTGGCTTCGGCGAAGCCCGGCAGCAGGCCCGCGCGGGCCGGCTCCGCGATCCGGTCGTCGATCGCCCGACCCAGCAGCTCGTAGTCGCCGAGCCCGAGTGCGGCCACCAGCGCGCCCACCTGCGCCGCCTGGTGGAGCGCGGTCTCGAGCGGCACCGACACCGGCAGCACCGCGCGGCCGTCCTTCGTGCGCATCTGCTGCTCGGGGCGGACCAATACGACCACCAGCTCGGCGGGCACCGGCAGCCGGACGAGGTCGGGCGGCTCCATGCAGCGAATGAGCACGATACCGCCCAGGAGTGACGGCGCGATGTTGTCGAGGTGGCGCCCCGCCACGGTCTCTTCGGCGATGAGGCAGGCGTCGAGCAGCGCGCCCTGGTCGAGCGGCGTGCCGAGCAGGGCATTGACGGCCACCGCTCCGGCGACTGCCGACGCCGCGCTCCCGCCCTGGCCCCCCGAGAGCGGCAGGCCCTTCCGCACCGAGAGCACGATGCCCCGCCCGCCGGCGAGCCGCTCGCCGGCGGCGGCGAGCACCGCGCGCGCCGCGAGGGCGGACGTGTGGCGGGCCGGATCCTTCGGCAATGTGGGATGCCCCGGGTCGCGCACCGTGATGCCGGGCTCGCGGGTCCACTCGGCGCGCACCGTGTCGCCGGCGCCGTCGACCGCGAGGCCCAGGATGTCGAGCCCGGGTCCGACGTTGCCGACGCCGCCCGGCGCGTAGGCGGTGACGGGGCCCGCCGTCGTCATGCGCCCGCCAGCCGGAGGATGTCGTTGAGGACTCCGGCCGCGGTGACCTCGGCGCCGGCGCCGGGGCCGGTGATGACCAGCGGGTTGGCCTTGTAGCGGGCGGTGGTGAAGACGAGCTGGTTGTCGGAGCCCTTGATGGCGGCGAGCGGACTCGAGGTCGGCACCGCCCGGAGCCCGACCGCGATCTTGGACCGGGTCACCGTGGCGACGTAGCGGAGCACCGTGCCGTCGGCCGCCGCGGCATCCACCCGCCGGCGCCAGGCGCGATCGAGCTCGGGCAGCCGGCGCACGAAGTCGGCGACCGTCAGGGTGCGAGCCCACTTGGGCACGAGCGACTCGACTGCCGTGCGGGAGAGCTCGCCCTGATAGCCCAGCAGCCGGGCGAGAATCAAGGCCTTCCGGCCGACGTCCATGCCGGAAAGATCCTCTCGCGGATCGGGCTCGGTGTAGCCGAGGACCATTGCCGCGCGCACCGCGCGGGAGAACGGCGCCCCGGCGGAGACCTCGCTCAGCACGTAGCCGAGCGTTCCGGACAGCAGGCCTTCGATCCGGTCCACCCGGTCGCCGCTCTCGGTCAGCTTGTGGAAGGTGTCGATGATGGGGAGGCCGGCGCCGACGGTGGCCTCGTGCAGCACGCGCCGGCCGCGGGCGCGGGCGGTCTGCCACAGCGCCTCGCTCACGCCGCGCCGTCCCGCCAGCGGCCGCTTGTTGGCCAGCACGAGGTCCATGCCGTGCATGAGCGCCTGCTCGAGCGCCGGGGCGGTGTCGTCCGCCGTGAGGTCGACGAGCACCGGCCGGGTGAGGGCGTAGCTCGCGATGTGCTGGACCGCTTCCTCGGCGGTGCCGGCGCGGCCGCGGGGCGCGTCGGCCAGCCGCCCGCCGGCCTTCTTGTCGGCTGCGAGGGCCGCGAGCCGCCGGGGCCCGAGGCCCTGCGGGTCGAACACGAATCCGGAGCGGTCGATCACGGCGGCCACCTTGAGGTCGAGCGCCGGGCGGCGCACTTGGCCGACCATCGCCGCGAGCGCGCGCCCGATCTGGCCGAAGCCGAGCAGGATGACCTCCATCCGCTCGGGCTGGATCACGCCGCCGCCGGCGATCCGCGAGAGCTGGAAGGCCGCGTGGATCCGCCGTTGCGCCTCGGCCGCCTGCCGGGCCTCCACGACCACGGAGATGTTGAGCTCGGAGCTGCCCTGCGCGATCGCGACCACGTTGATCTTCGCGCCCGCGAGGGCGGAGAACACCGTGGCCGCCACGCCGGGCGTGCCGTGCATCCCCAGGCCCACCACCGCGACCGTCGCCATGTCGAGATTGACCTCGATGCCGTCGATCTCGCCGCGGGCGATCTCCCCGGTGAACTCGCGCTCGAGACTCGCCCGCGCCTCGCCCGCGAGTGCCTCGGGCACGCTGAAACAGATCGAGTGCTCGGACGAGGCCTGGGAGATGAGGGACACGGAGATCTGGCGGACGTGGAGCGCGTGAAACGTCCGCGCCGCGATGCCGGGGACGCCCAGCATGCCGCTGCCGGTCACGGTCACCAGCGCCTGGCCTCCGGCGGCGGTGAGCGCCTTCACCGGGAACCGCCCCGGCGCCACCCGCTCCGAGACTTCGGTGCCGGCCGAATCGGGATCGCTGAAGGGGCGGACGTAGACCGGAATGCGCCGGCCGGCGACCGGGATCAGCGCTCGCGGGTGGAGCACTTTGGCCCCGTAGTAGGCGAGCTCCGCCGCTTCACGCGCGTGCAGCTGGGGAATGACCCGCGCGTCGGGCACCACGCGCGGATCGGCGGTCAGGAGGCCCGGGACGTCCTTCCAGAGGGAGACCCGTGCCGCGCCCAGGGCCCGGGCGAGGAGCGTCGCCGTGAGATCGGATCCGCCGCGGCCGAGGGTCGCCACCTCGCCCTCGGGCGTGGCCCCGATGAAGCCCGGGACGATCGGAACGATGCCGCGCGCCAGCAGCGGCAGCAGCGTCCGCTGTACGCTCCGGTCGGTGCGGGCGAAGTCCGGCGCCGCCTGCCCGAACGCGCCGTCGGTGTGGACGAGGTCGATGGCATCGACGTACTTTGCCTTCGTCCCGGCCGCCTCGAGCGCCGCCGCCACCAGCCGGGCGCTCAGCCGCTCGCCGCGCGAGGCCAGGTAGTCGGTGGTGCGGGGCGTCAGCTCGCGCAGCAGGCGCAGGCCCTGCGCCAGGGCCTCAAGCTCCTCGAAGACGTCGCCGATGTAGGCCAGCACGTCGGCACGGCTTCGGCCCGCCGGGAGCAGCGCGCGCGCGACCTCGGCGTGGCGGGACCGGAGCCGTGCGATGAGCGAGGCGACGGTGCGCGACTCGCCGGCCCCGGCCTGCTGGGCGACGCCAAGGAGCGCGTCAGTCGTCCCCGCCATCGCAGAGACGACCACGACGGTGGGCTCTTGGACGTGGCGGCGGAGGATGTCGACGGCGTGGCGGACAGCGGCGGAGTCGGCCAGCGACGCACCGCCGAACTTGTGCACGTGAGGCGCTCGGCGGGACCGTGGCATAAGCCGTAGAGGATACCTAGTATGTTCGCCCTGCTCAAGCTGATACAGTCGATCATCAAGACGCTGCACTCCGACGGGACGCCCGGGCAAGTGGCCGCCGGCATCGCCCTCGGTGCGGCCCTCGGCCTCACGCCGCTGATGAACGTGCACAATCTGGTCGTGTTCTCGCTCATCCTGCTGCTCAACGTCTCGTTCGGCGGCGGGATGCTCGGCTGGGCGCTGTTCGTGCCGTTCGGGTTCCTGCTCGACCCGGTGTTCCACCGGATCGGGGAGAGCCTGCTCACGGCGCCCTCGCTCCGACCGCTCTGGACCACCTGGTACAACACCCCGCTCGTACCGTACACCAACTTCAACAACACCGTCGTGCTGGGCAGCGTGGTCGGCTGGCTGGTGCTCGCCCTCCCGATCTATTTCGGCGCCAAGGTCGGCGTGGCCCGCTACCGCGCCACGGTCGGTGAGCGGGTGCGCCAGTCCAAGCTCTACAAGGCGGTCACCGCCTCCCAGGTGTACAACTGGTACAAGCTCTTCCGGCCGAGCTGATCGTGCGCATCAAGATCTTTCGCTGGAAGGCGATCGGACCGCTGCTCCTGCTGCTGGTCGCGATCGGCGTGCTGGTCGTCCTCTTCGCCGAGCCGGTGGCGCGGAGCACCACCGAAGAGGCGAGCACCGAGCTCCTCGGCACCGAGGTGGACGTCGGGCGGCTCGATCTGCTGCCGCGACAGGCCTCGGTGGACCTGGGCGAGCTCCAGGTGGCGGATCCGTTCGAGCCGCGCCGGAATCTCGTCGAGGCCGACCGCATCATTCTCAAACTCAATCCCGAGGCCCTGGCCGAGAAGAAGCTCGTGGTCGAGCGCTTCACCCTGCAGGGTATGCGCTTCGGCACTACCCGGAAACGGCCGGCGCGGCCGGTGTCGGGCGACGGCTTCGCGCCCCAGGCGCTCCGGGCGGTCCGGGCGTGGGGCCAGCAGTTCGACGTGCCGATCCTCCAGCTCACGCCGATCGACACGATCAAGCAGCTCGTGCTCAATCCCTCGCAGCTGGGCACGGTGCAGGCGGCGCAGGGGCTGCTGGCGCGAACCGACTCGACCCGCCAGGCGCTTGAACAGGGATTCGCCGCGGTCGACGTACACGGCACCGTGGACTCGGCGCGGGCCCTGGCGGACCGACTGTCGAAGACCGACCCGCGCCAGCTCGGCCTCGACGGCACCCGCCAGGCGATCCAGTCGGTGCAGCAGACCTTGAAGCAGCTCGATGCGGCCAAGCAGCAGGTCCAGGGCCTCGAGCGCAACGTCACCGCGGGTGTGAAGCTGCTCGGCGCCGGGGTGACCAACCTCGACGAGGCGCGCAAGCGCGACTACGCCTTCGCCCGGTCCCTGCTCAAGCTGCCGACCTTCTCGGCCCCCGACATCGGCAACGCGTTCTTCGGCAAGGTCAGCATCGACCGGTTCCAGCAGGCGCTCTACTGGGCCGAGCTGGCGCGCCACTACATGCCGCCCGGCCTGCTGCCGCGCGAGGACCCCGGACCCAAGCGCCTCCGTGCCTCCGGCACGACCGTCCGCTTTCCCAAGGAGAAGACCTGGCCGTCCTTCCTGCTGCAGCTCGGCCAGGTGGATTTCACGATTGCCGACGGACTGCTGAAGGGTGCCTACGCGGCGACGGTTCAGGGCGTGACCTCGGCGCCCGCGCTCTACGGCAAGCCGATGACGGTCACGGCGAAGCGCAGCGCCCCGGGCTCGGTCATCGCAGGACTCGACATCGGCGCGGTGGTGGACCACCGGACGGCGAGCGTGCGCGACTCGGTGTCGGCCCGGCTGCGCGGGGTGAAGCTCCCGTCATTCGACATTCCGGGACTGCCGTTCCGGATCGCGCCCGGCACCGGCGCGGCCAACCTCAACTTCGCCCTCCGCGGCGACCAGCTCCTGGGCCGCTGGTCGATCGGGAGCGATCAGGTGGCGTGGGCGCTCGACACCGCGGGCGGCAAGAGCAGCGATCTGCAACAGCTCGTCTGGCGGGTAGTCTCGGGGCTCAAGCAGCTGAACCTCGACGCGCGGGTGAGCGGCACGATCAAGGCGCCCAGGCTATCGGTCAAGAGCAACCTGGACGACGCCATCGCCCAGCGGCTCAAGGCCGTGGTCGGCGAGGAGGTGGCCAAGGCCGAGGCGCTGGCCCGGGCCAAGGTCGACAGCATCGTGAGCGACAAGGTCGAGCCGGTGAAGCAGCGGATCGCCGCGCTGCAGGCCGACGCCACCAAGCGGGTGGCCGCGGAGCAGGCGCGGCTCGACCAGGTGGAGGCCGATCTCCAGGCGCAGCTGAAGCGGCTGACGGGCGGGCTCGCGCCCGGGATCAACCTGCCGAAGATCAAGCTGTAGCGCTCAGCGCCAGGCGCTGGGGTACTCGGAGGCCACGCTCCCGGCCAGGACCACGCCGCTGCTGCCTCCGGTGGCAGGCAGGAGCACGAGGTTCGTCGAGCCGTCGGGGTTTCCGGCCGCAACGGCGATGGCGCGTCCGTCCGGCGACCAGACCGGTCCGCCACGGACTGAAGTGGACGATATCCGCTGCGCCAGCCTCCCGCCCACCGCGACGACGTACAGGCCGGTCGCGCTCGGCCCGAGAAAACAGCAGGAGCGGGTGTACGCGATCCGGGTGCCGTCGGGCGACCAAGCGGGCGAGCCCAGCATGTCGGACGCGTTGGCGGCTGACACCAGCCGGGTCTGGCCCGACCCGTCCACGGCCATGTCCCACAGGTCGCTTGGGCAGAACAGATCCGCCACGCAGCGCGACCGGTCGACCCGGGCGAAGGCGATGCGGGTGCCGTCGGGCGACCAGGCCGCGCCGCTGCCCGGGGTGATCGGCCTGAGGTCTGTTCCATCGGCGCGCGCGACCGTGATCATCCCGGCCGCGGTGAACAGAATGCGCTCGCCATCGGGCGACCACCTGGGCGCGGTCCCCTCCACGCCCAGCGGCGCTGCGGCCGATCCGTCGGCGTTCATGACGAACAGCCCTCCGGATGTGGCGAAGACGATGCGGGATCCATCCGGCGACCAGTCGCCACCGCCGAGCACCCCGCGCGAGGGCGTCAGATCGCGCAGATCGCTGCCATCGTCCCTGATTCGATACAAGTGTGTGGCGCCGGTCCGATCGCTGGTGAACAGCACCAGACCGTCAACGATCGCGATGCAGGTCACCTCGAACGTCACATCGAACGTCGTTCCGACGCCGAGGGCGATGGTCCGGGATGGTCCCCCACCGACCGCACAGTTCGATGCGACGCCGGTCAGCTCGACCTCGAGCTCGCCCGCGGGGAGGTCCGGGATGGTGACGCTTCCACTCGGTGCGATCGTGTGAGCCGTCTGATTCACCGTCGCCACGTAGCCGTCGGCATCTGGACGGAACCCGGTGGTCGACGTGACGATGCGGACCGTCCCGGTGGGAGGGCCGCACTGAACCTCGAGGTCCAGCCGGACCGGGTCGGATCCCACCGTCACGACCGCCGGATGGTCTCCTTCCACGGCGCAGTTGAGGGCTATCCCGCTCAAGCCGATCTCGTGCTCGCCCGCGGCAACGGCCGCGAAGGTGACCGTACCGTTGCTCGGGACCGGCACGGCCGCCGTCTGGTCGAGGCGCACCAGGTATCCGTCGGGGTCGGGGCTGTCCCCCACGGTGGTGACCGATACCTCGACGCTCCCGCGGGGCGGGGCGCACATCACTTCGAACTGCACGCGAGCGATGCTTCCGTCCACCACCGTCACCGCTCGCAGGCTGGGGCCGGCGAGGGCGCAGTGGGAGGCGACGCCTTCCAGCTGCACCCGGTGTTCACCCACGCCCACCTCCGGCATCGACCGCGTCGCATTGAGGCCGATCGCCGCCGGCGCTCCGCCGTCCACCCGCACCTGGTAGCCGTCGGGGTCGACGGGTGCTCCGGTCGTGACGGTGCGCAACTCGAGGCCCGCCGAATCGGGCCCAACCAGATCATCCCCGCAAGCGGCGATGAGGACGAGCGCGAGCAACATGGACGGCCGGGTCATGGGATCCTCCCAGGAGGGACGATCCGGACGCTATCTCGCGGAGGTCAGTCCGCGGTCAATCGCGAGTCAACTGAGGTTCTGGTAGTGGGCTACAGCGGGAGACGATCGATTCGCCGGCCGCGAGATCGCCGTTGCAAGAAGCCGCCGCGAATTGACCGGAGAGTGACCGGGGGTTGACCGGGGATGCGTACGCTGGCTGCGAACGATCGCCAGCCGGACCTTTCCTTCGCGCGGAGGTT
>DASSYY010000414.1:0-2360 GCA_035703025.1 Gemmatimonadales bacterium
CTGGCGGCGGCTGCCGCGCCGAGCCAGATCACCATCGCCGGCGCGACCGGCGTGGCCACCCTCGCCGTTCGCAGCGATCCCTTTGGGGCACCGGTCGTCTCGGCACCCCAGCTCACCGCCGCGCTCGGAGGGGCGGTCCGGATGCAGGACGAATGGGTCGAGGTGGTCGTGGCCCGCCAGCCGTTCCGCTTCCTCGTCGGCGCTCCCCTCTTCCAATTCAGCACCCAGCTTCATCCGCTCGCCAACGGCGCCTGGGTGTCGAGCGATACGGTCTATCTGCCCTTCCAGTTCGTCGCCGAGGTGATCCCCTACTACCTGGGTGAGCGCTACCGCTACGATGCGCGCACGGCCCGGCTGGAGGACATCGCCGCCAGGCCCTCGGCGGCGAAGACGGCCAAGCCGGCCGACCGCCTCCCCAACGGGCTTCGCTCGGGTCACGTCGTCACCATCGATCCCGGTCACGGCGGCGTGGACCCCGGCAACCCGGGGGTCTACTTTCCCCGCGGCGTCCGGGAGAAGGACGTCGTGCTGCAGATCGGGCGGTTGCTCCGCGAGGAGCTGCAGAAGCGGGGCGTGGGTGTGCGGATGACCCGGACCACGGACACCCTGATCGCGCTCGGCGATCGCGGCCCCGTCTGCACCGCGGCCTGCGATCTGTTCGTGAGCCTGCACGTCAACTCGCTGGCCCGTCGTCACGGCTACACCGAGGTCAGGGGCTACGAGACCTACTTCCTGGCCGAGGCCCGCACCGAGGACGCCGCCAGGGTGGCCCAGATGGAGAACGACGCGGTCCGCTTCGAGACCGGCGAGTCCGATGGGCCCCGGACCGAGGGGCTCGACTTCATCCTCAAGGATCTCCAGCTGAATGAGCATCTCCGCGAGTCCGCCCGCGCCGCCGAGCTGGTACAGAAGAAGCTGGGCACCGCGCACACCGGTCTGGACCGCGGCGTGAAGCAGGCGGGCTTCAAGGTGCTCACGACGGCCCGTCGTCCGGCCATCCTGGTCGAGCTGGGGTACAGCACCAACCCGCAGGACGGGCGCCTTCTGACCTCGCGCAAGAGCCAGCGGGCCATGGCGGTCGCCATTGCCGACGCCGTCGTGGGCTATTTGCGGGACTACGAGCGGAAGACCGGTGGTGCCGAGGCGGGAGGCGGACGGTGAGCCGCGCGCGCACGTTGATCGGCCTGGCGGTCGCCCTGCTGCTCGGCGGCTGCGTGTACTACAACGGCATGTACAACACCAAGCGCCTCGCCGGCTCGGCCCGAAAGGCGGAGCGCGACGGCCGGACCTTCGAGGCCAACAACCTCTGGGGCCAGGTGGTCACCCGCGCGGAGACCCTGATCACCCGGCACCCGGACAGCAAGTACGTGGACGAAGCCCTGGTGCTCAAGGGTCTCGCGCTCTCGAGGCTGAATCAGTGCCAAACCGCCGTGGTCCCGTTGGGCCACGTGTCGCTGCTCCAGGAGGACGGCGAGGTGAAGGAAGAGGCCTCGCTCGCCCTGGGACGCTGCCACCTGCAACTGGGCGACCCGACGCTCGCGGCGGCGGTGCTCGCTCCCGTGGCGGAGAGCGCCGATCCCATCCGTCGCACCGACGCGCGCTTGCTCCGGGGTCGAGCCTTGCGCCTCACCGGCCGACCCGACGAGGCGATCGCCGCGCTCGAAGGGATCGATGAGCCGCACGCCCGAACGGAGCGGCTGCTCGCCCTGGCCGCCGCACACCGCCGTGAGGCCGCGCTCGCGCTGGCGGACTCCCTGCTCGCCGTGAGAGACACGACGACGCGGTGGGACACGGTCGCGGCCGCCGTGGGGCGTATAGAGCCGCTGGTCGCATCGGCGCTGGTGGATCGACTGAAGGACCGGAAGGGCACGCTCCCCGTGACACGGGCCCAGATGCTCTTCGAGGATGCCGTGCGCCTGGCGCCGCTCGATACCGCGCGAGCCGCGGCCCGGCTCCGGGAGGTCGCCGCACTGCCCGAGCCGCCGGAGTACGTCGAGCGGGCACGACTGGCCCTGACCCGGCAGCGGATCGCGAATGTGTCGTCGGTCGAGGAGCTCCGGCCCCTCGTCGCCGAGCTCCAGGCGCGCGCGGCCACGCGGACCACGGCCGCGTCGGAGGCCGGTATCGTGCGCGCCTTCGTGACCCAGGTGCTGTCCGCGGCCGATTCGGCCGCCGCGGGCGCTCCACGTGCCGATCTCCAACTCTTCCTCGCGGCGGAGACCGCCCGGGACTCCCTGGCTGCGCCTGGCCTGGCCGTCAGCCTGTTCCGAACCGTGGTCGAGCGGACGCCGGACAGCCCCTATGCGCCAAAGGCGATCCTCGCCGGACATGCGCTGGACCCGGTGTGGGGTGAGTCCGTG
>DASSYY010000164.1:0-6296 GCA_035703025.1 Gemmatimonadales bacterium
CGATCAGCACCTTGGCACACCACTCCAACCCCCGTCGCCACACCCCGCGCCGCCGCCACTCCTCCAGCTTCACCTCCCGCGACCGCGCGAAGTCCCGCTCCAGCCCCTCCGCGACGGCGCGTGCGAACGGCTCATCGGCGATGCCGACGATGTTCTCTTCGTTGAGCTCCATGCTGCGCTCGTCCATGTTCGCCGAGCCGATCACGGACCAACCGTCGTCGGCCACGACCGTCTTGGCGTGCATCATGGCGGGCAGGTACTCGTAGATGCGGACGCCGGCGGCGAGCAGCTCGTCGTAGTAGGAGCGTCCGGCGAGCTGGACCGGCACGGCGTCGGTGTGGTTCCCCGGCACGAGGATCCGGACGTCGACGCCGTGGCGTGCGCGATCGACCACCGCCTTCCGGAGACGCGGATCGGGAATGAAATAGGAGTTGCAGATCCAGAGCCGGCGCTGGGCGTTGGCAAAGCTGAGCCAGAACAGCACCCGGATCGGCTGCAGCGAGTCGGATGGCGAGCTCACCACCGACACGCTGCAGGGGCCGTCGGCCGGATCGAACCGCGGGAAGAAACGGGAGGCGGAGAGCACCTCGCCGGTACAGTAGACCCAGTTCTCCGCGAAGGCCGACTGGATACCCCCGACCAGGGGCCCCGTGACCCGGGTCATGCTGTCGCGCCATTCGTGGGCGGTGCGGACGTCGCCCGCCCACTTCTTGGAGATCGCCGCGCCGCCGGTGAACGCGACGCGGCCGTCGATCACGATGGCGCGGCGGTGCGTGCGGCGGTAGATGCGCACGAGATTCCGGAGCTGGAATGGCCGGAAGACCTGCACCTGTACTCCGGCGCGGATCAGCTCGTCGCGATGCGCGCGCTTGAGCTTGAGCGAGCCGAACCAGTCGACCAGCAGCCGTACCTCGACCCCGTGACGCGCGCGGTCGATGAACGCGTCCATGAACTGGCGCCCGATCTCGTCGGGCTCGAAGATGTACACCTCGAAGGTGACGTTGTCGGTCGCCGCGCGGATCGCCTCCAGCATCGCCGGATAGAAGGCGTCGCCGTTCTGGAGCAGGGTCACCGTGCCGCCCCGGTACACCGGATTGTTGAGCAGCGCCGCCGCCGCCTCGACGAAGGCCTCGGAGCCGGCTGCCGCGTCGGTGCCGAGCCGGTAGTCGGGCTGCTTCCAGTCCGGGAGAAAGAGCGCGCCGAAGACGCTGACCAGCCCGATCACGCCGATCGCCAGGAGCGCCCACGCCCACCACGAAAGCCCGGCGCCGGCGAGCTCGCTCACGCGCGCTCCTCCTCCGGCACGTGCAGCCGCACATGCGCCATCAGCGGGTGGTGGTCGGAGCCGAAGACCGTCGGCCCGCGGTCGAGCGGGTGCTCGTCGAGCCGCTCGACCCGCGCGCCGGCCACTCGGCCCACCCGGTCGCGCACGAGCACGTAGTCGAGCACCAGCCGCGGGACCGCGTGGAAGGTGTGCCGCCATCCGGGGGTCACGGCGGGAACGCCGCTGGTAAACTCCGCGTGGTGCAGCAGCCGCCAGCTTCGCTCCCGGCGGCCTCGCCCGAGATTGAGATCCGCGCCGAGGACCACCACGTCGCCGCCGAGCTGCTCGAGCAGGTAGGTCGTCTGTTTCGCGCGACCCTGGACCCCGAGCCAGGTGGCGCCGGGCTGGCCCCGCGGATCGAGGTGCGCGCTCACGACGTGCACCGGACCGCCCGCCAGCAGCAGCGTGGCCGCGAGGGGAACCCGCCGCTGCAGCACCAGCGGCAGCTCGAACGCCCAGGCGTGCGACAGCGGCAGCTCGGAGAGGATCGCGTTGCCCCGGTCGCTCCGGCCGGTGCCGTTCCGCATCGACGGAACGTAGCGGAGGTTGAAGCCGAGCGTGTCCGCTGCTTCGACGATGTCGGCCCGCGGACGCGCACGAGGTGGGAACCCACCGGCGGCGCGCCGGGCCGCGCGGCCCGGCGCTCGCACCGGCACGGTGGCATCGCTGCGATATGCCTCCTGGGCGAGGATCACGATCGCCGCGTCGGTCTCGCTCCGGATCCGCGCGACGACGTCCGCGAGCCGGCCGCGGCCGATCCAGAGATTCCAGCTCAATACCACGAGTTCGGTCACCGCCGGCCGGGGGTCCGCCGTTGCGCAGTCGAGCGCCACGGGGGCGCCGACGTTGGCCCGCCAGGCCTCGAGCCGATCGTGGCCCTCGACGCCGCGCCAGGGCGTGACGGCGATCGCACCGGGGGTCGGGCCCGGCGCCTCGTTAGTAGCAGTGGCCATGGCGATGAGTGAGAGTCGGACGACCGGCAACTGGGGAACGGAGTGACCCAGCGAGCATCGCACGCTCCCGAAGAGACGGCCGGACGGGGGAGAGCGGGTCGCGGTCGCGATCCGGATCATCCTGCGCTCCCCAGTCGGCCCACGATGGATTGGCACGCCCTGCCCTGGGCGCGCGACCGGTCGGTGCTGGAAGCTAGCGGGCCCGCGCGAGGCCCGTCGTGACTGCGGTCACCCGCGACTGGAGGTTCGGGCGCCGCCGTGTACATTCCACCTCCGCGGCGGCCACTTCCGGCCCCGCGGAGCGACCGTTCTCCGGAGCATCAGACCGATGAAGGCAAGCGACATCCGCCGAGGCCACGTTCTCATCATCGACGGGCAGCCGTGCCGCGTGATGGATTTCCAGCACCGCACCCCCGGCAACCTCCGTGCGTTCGTCCAGGTGCGCCTCCGGAACCTGTCCACCGGCAACACCTTCGATACTCGCCTCAGCGCCACCGAGTTCGTCGAGGACGCCCGGCTCGACACCAAGGACATGCAGGTGATGTATCGGGACGCCAACGGCGTCCACGTCATGGACTCCGATACCTACGACCAGTTCACCCTGGACGAGGAGGTCGTGGGCGACCAGGGCCAGTGGATGGAGTCCGGGCTCAACTTCCAGGCCGAGTGGCTCAACGGCCGGCCGATCTCGATCCAGCTCCCGGCCACGGCGGAGCTCGAGGTGGTCGAGACCGCCCCGATCATGAAGACGGCCACCAAGACGGCCAGCACCAAGCCGGCCAAGCTGAGCAACGGGGTCACCATCCAGGTGCCCGAGTTCATCAGCGAGGGCGAGCGCGTGCGGGTGAATCCCCGCGAGGGGGTCTACCTGGAGCGGGCCAAGTAGACCCCGCGGCCCCGCGCGGCCGGGTCGCCTGGCTCGCGGCCCTCGCCGAAGGCGGGCTGGTGCTGCTGGCGCTGGCCCTGGGGTGGTGGCTGGAGGTGACGCCATTCGAGCGGTTGGCGTTGAGCTGGAGGGGCCTGGCCTACGGAATCGTGGCCACGGCCCCTCTCGTGTTGGCGCTCGCCTGGTGTCTCCGCACGACGCTGCCGCCGGTGGTGCGGCTGGTGCGGATCGTCGAGCAGCGCATCGCTCCGCTGTTCGCCGGGAGCGGACCGGCGGCGATCGGCCTGCTCGGCCTGCTCGCCGGAGTCGGTGAAGAGACGCTGTTCCGCGGCGTCATCCAGGCGACGCTCGCCACCCACCTAGTCCCGTGGGCCGCGGTCGCCCTCACCGCCGTGCTGTTCGGGGTGGCCCACTGGGTGACACCGACCTACGCCCTCCTCGCTACCCTCGTCGGCGCCTACCTCGGCGCGCTGCTCGTGGTGAGCGGCAACCTGCTCGTCCCCATCGTCGCCCACGCGCTGTACGACGTCGTAGCGCTGGCCCTCCTGGTGCGCGTGAAACCCGCCCTGCCGTCCTCCGTCCTGTAATCGAAGGCCCGCGGCCGCCGGCCTTCTCCCACCGCGACGCTCAGTTCCAGGAGGAAACCGCATGCCCCTGATGGACACGTACGCCCCGGGGACATTCTGCTGGGCCGACCTCGGCACCCCCGACGCCGCCGCCGCGACGCGCTTCTACACCGCCTTGTTCGGCTGGACCGCCGAAGACCGGCCGATGGGGCCCGACGCCTTCTACACGATGCTCACCCTGGACGGTCGCTCGGTGGCCGCGCTCTATCAGCAGGAGCCATCGGTCGCGGCGAGTCCGCCGCAATGGCTGTCCTACATTTCCGTCGGCAGCGCCAGCGAGTCGGCGGAGCGAGCGAAGGCTCTCGGCGGCGCCGTGCTCATGGAGCCGTTCGACGTGCTCGACGTCGGCCGGATGGCGATGGTGCAGGACCCGACCGGCGCGGTGGTGGCACTGTGGGAGCCGCGGCGCCACGCGGGCGCGGGCCTCGTTGGCGAGCCCAACGCGCTGTGCTGGAACGAGCTCGCGACGACGGACACGCGCCGCGCAGGGGCGTTCTACACCTCGCTGCTGGACTGGGTGGCCGAGGTGGAGGGCACGACGGCGTACGTCACGTTCACGGGAGCGGGCGCGCCGCGTGGCGGCATGCTGGCGATCGCGCCCGAGTGGGGCCCGGTGCCTCCGCACTGGCTGGTGTATTTCGCGGTCAGCGACTGCGAGGGACAGACGGCCCTGGCCCAGTCCCTGGGCGGCGCAGTCCGCCTTCCGCCTACGGACGCGGCGGGCATCGGGCGTTTTGCGGTGCTCGTCGACCCCCAGGGCGCGGTGTTCGCGGTGATCCAGCCACCCGCATGGGAGCGGGCGGAAGGGTAGATTGAACCTATGGACGCCATCGACGCCATTCAGCGGCGGACCTCGGTCCGCCGTTTCCGTCCCGACCCGGTGTCGCGCGAGACGATCGCCCGGCTGCTCGACTGCGCGGTGCGAGCACCCAACCACAAGCTGACCGAGCCGTGGCGGTTCGCTGTCCTCACCGGCGCGGCGCGGAGCCGGTTCGCCGAGCTGCGAGCCCGGCACCGGCTGAAGCGCTACAGCGATCCCGGCTCCGAGGAGGCCCGCGCGGGGGCCGAGAAGGTCCGGCGCGAGACCGAGGAGACGCCGGCCTTCCTGGTGGTCATGTGCGGCCAGAATCCCGACGAGCTCACCCGCGAGGAGGACTACGCGGCGACCATGATGGCGACCGCCAACTTCATGATCGCGGCCGAATCGCTCGGACTCGGCACCTACCTCAAGTCGGGGGGTATCATGCGCGACCCTGATTTCGCCACGCTCGTGGGGCTGGAGCCGGGTTTCCGGATCGTGGCGGTGGTGAGCGTGGGGTACCCGGCGGCGGCGGAGCCGCCGCGCCGCCGGCAGCCGGCGGACGGGCTCACGCGCTGGGTGGACGACTGACGAAGCAGCCCTCGTCGCCGGTATTACGGAGACCCGTTTTTGGCGGTAACTTGGCCGCAACACCGCTGGCCGATCCCGCTCATTCCTGTGGAGGATGACGCCGTGAAAGTCCGTCGTGAATATCTCGTAATCGCCGCCTTGCTCACCGCCGCCTCGCCCTTGGCGGCCCAGGAGCCGGTGCAGGCACCCGATAGCTCCGTGCAGGGATATGCACCGACCTCGCCCGTTCCGACCCCGCCCCCGGCAGCCGCGCCGGCCGCAGTGGCGGCCCCGGCTCCCGCAGCCGCTCCAGCCCCTGCGCCTGCCGCGGCGGTGGCTCCGGCAGTCCCCGCCTCGCCCACGGCCGGGCGGACCGTTGCGGAGGCGCTGGGCTTCATCGACGTGATCCCGGCCCGCAGCGCAAGCCGGATCCGCAACGAGCTCGAGTCCGCCAAGGCCGCCGAGCGGGAAGCCGACGCGCGCGTCTCCGAGATGAGCTCGCAGCGGGCGCAGACCAAGGCCATGATCGAGGTCAAGAAGCAGGAGATCTCCACCGTGGATGCCCGGATCAAGCTGGCGGACAAGCAGAAGGCCGAGGCCGACAAGACCACGCTCGCCGCCGAGAAGAAGGTGGCCGAGCGGCAGAAGCAGTTCCTGGAGCGGCGGGAGGCGCTGCACGGGGCCGAGCTGGACCAGGCCAAGGCCGCGAAGCGGCAGGCACAGGCCGAGCAGAAGGCTCTCGAGATGGAGCTGCAGCTGTCGGGGCGTCGGGATGAGCGGGCCCGGGTAGCGGGGACCGATCCCACCCTCACGCTCCGTCACGACGAGGTGATCCGCGAGCTCGAGCGCAAGACGCTGGAGGCCCAGCGCGATCAGGCCGAGGCCGCGAAGGACGTCGCCTCGCGCGACCAGGACATCGCCAAGCGCCGTCTGGACCTCTACCAGGCGCAGATGGCGGCGAGCGGCGGCGCACAGTAGCCAGCCCCGCGGGTGGCGCGGTAGCCGCTCCGTCGTGACCCTGAGCGCAGCAAAGGGGGCATGCTCTTCGGGCATGCCCCCTTTGCTGCGATCAGGGTATGGAGTGGAGAGCCGGCGGCGCCGCGAGCGCCGCGCGGGTCCCTAGAGCCGCCGCGCCGAG
>DASSYY010000014.1:0-2740 GCA_035703025.1 Gemmatimonadales bacterium
ATGCGCGGCATCCGTGACAGCGGTCTGCCGAACGAGTTCGCCGAGCATCTCCGCACCGGCGGGCGGCCGGAGCCGGCCGCCGCTTCATGAATCCTCGGCGGCTCGGCGCCGAGGCGATCGGCACCTTCTTCCTGGTGCTGATCGGGCCGGGCTCGGCGATGGTCGACGCCTGGAGCGGCGGCGCGGTGGGGCAGGTCGGCGTCGCGCTTGCGTTCGCCTTCGTCGTCATCGCCATGATCTACGCGCTGGGCCACCTCTCGGGCGCGCACATCAATCCCGCGGTGACGGTTGCCTTCTGGTCGGCGCGCCGCTTTCCGGCGGCCGAGGTGATTCCTTACGTGGCGGCGCAGTGCGTGGGTGCGGTGGCGGCCTCGCTCGCACTCCGGACCGTGCTGGGCCCGGTCGGGAGCATGGGGGCCACGCTGCCGCGCATTCCTGTCCCGGCGGCCTTCGGCGTCGAGTGGCTGCTGTCGTTCGCGCTCATGTTCGTGATCATGGCGGTGGCCACGGACGAGCGGGTGGCGGATGGATTCGCAGCCTTGGCGGTCGGGCTCACGGTGGGGTTCTGCGCCCTCATGGGCGGACCCCTCACCGGGGCGAGCATGAACCCCGCGCGCTCGTTCGGTCCGGCGCTGGTGGGCGGTCTCTGGCACGGGCAGTGGCTCTACTGGCTGGCGCCGGTCACCGCGATGCTCACGGCGGCACGGACGTACGATCTGCTCCGGGTCGCCCGGCCGCCAGGCCCGTCATTCGACCTCTGGGTCGGCCTGCAGGGACCGGTCACGAGCTCAAGCGAAACCCGCTGACGCGGACGACGTCACGCCCCCCGGGCGGGACCCAGGATCGGAGGACGCGGTGAGCTGGCTCTTTCCCGACGAGCGGAAATTCTTCGAGCACTTCGGCGACATCGCCGGGCAGCTCACCAGCGCCGCCATCATGCTGGAGCAGGCGCTCGACGACCCCGCCCGGCTGCCCGAGCTCTCGGCGAAGATCGATCGCACGCAGCGCGAGCTGGATGCGGCGGCGCACGATCTGGACACCAACGTGGACAAGCTGTTCGTTCCCCCGATGGACCGGGAGGACATCCACCTCCTGTCCACTCAGCTCAGCCTGGTGGCGGCGTTCATCGGGGGCACGGCCCGGCGCGCCGTGAGCCTGCGGGCCAATACGCGGCGTGAGTCGGCGGTCCTCATGGCCAGCATCGTCGTCCGGGCTGTGAGCGAGATCGAGCTGGCGGTGCGCCGGATCCGGACCGGCGAGGACGTGCTGGCGCACTGCCGCGAAGTCAGGCAGGCCGAGGAGGAGGGCGACGACGCCTGGGAGGCGGCGCTGACGGAGCTGTTCGCCGGAGATCCGGACCCGGTGGATGTGATCCGATGGAAGGCCCTGTACGACCAGCTCGAGGACACCCTCGACACCTGCGAGGACGTGGCCAACGAGCTCGAGACCATCACCGTCAAGCACACCTGAGTGACCGCCCGCACCAGCCCTTTGCCTATCCGACGGCCCCGCTAGCTTTCCGTATCTCCACGAAACGGAATCCCGCCTGCGTGCCGATCGCCCGCTTCCTCCCCATGGCCGTCGTAGCCGCCTTGCTCCTGGCCTCGGCCGCCTGCGGAGGGAACGCGGGCGGCTCCGCCGGCGCCGCCCCGAACCCGCTCGAGGCCGGGGTGCTCCGTCCCAACCAGGCCCCGATCATGGGGTTGCCCGACGTGCTGGCGGCCGACACGCTGCTCGGGAAGCGGGTCCGCGTGCTCGGCTGGTGCGCCGGTGCACCGGGACTGCTGGCCGGGCGGCGGAGCGGCGCGTGGTATCTGGGCACGCCGGATACCACGATCGAGGTACGGGGACTCGTGCCCACCGCCTGCGCCCCCGCGGTGGTGCGCCAGGTGCTCGTGCTCGTGTTCGCGCAGGTGGTGCCGGCGGAGCTCGGCAGCTCGGAGCGACTGCTGCTCAGGCTGCCCGAGTAAACGCCACACTGCAGGAATGACCTCCTTCGTTTCCCTTCCCGCCCTGGCCGACGCTGTCACCGCCTGCGAGCGCTGCCCCCGGCTCCGGGCCCACTGCCGCGAGATCGCCCGGGTCCGGAAGCGCGCGCACGCCGCCGACGAGTACTGGGGCCGGCCGGTACCCAGCTTCGGCGATCCCCGGGCGCGCCTGCTGATCATCGGCCTCGCTCCCGCGGCGCACGGCGCCAACCGCACGGGCCAGCTCTTCACCGGCGACGCCAGCGGGAGCTGGCTCTACGAGGCACTTCACCGCTACGGCTTTGCCAGCCGCCCCAACGCGCTGTGGCGCGGCGACGGCCTGGTGCTCACCGACTGCTGGATCACCGCCGCCGCGCACTGCGCGCCGCCGCAGAACCGGCCCACACCGGCCGAGCTGGCGCACTGCCGGCCCTACCTCGAGGCCGAACTTGCGCTGCTGCCGCGGGTCGAGATTGTGCTGGCCCTGGGCCGGGTGAGCTGGGAGGCGTGGCTGCGGGCCACCGGCTGGTGGGCTCGGCTCCCGCCGCGCGAGCGGCCGGCGTTCGGGCACGGGACGGAGACGCTGATGCCGGACGGGAAGGTGCTGGTGACGTCGTTCCATCCGAGTCGGCAGAACACGAACACGGGCAGGCTGACGCGGGAGATGTGGTACCGGGTGTTCGAGGGGATTCGGAGGCGGCTGCCGGGCGAGGTGTCGGGGTCGGCGTCGTCAGGGTTCGGCTTGTCAGGGTCCGCCTTGTCACCCTGAGCGC
>DASSYY010000225.1:0-2786 GCA_035703025.1 Gemmatimonadales bacterium
CGACGCCGTGGCGCCGCTGTTCGACGCCTATCGGCAGTTCTACCGCCAGCCGTCCGATCCCGGGCTCGCCCGAAGGTTCCTGGCCGAGCGGTTGGAGCGGGAAGAGTCGGTGGTGTTCGTTGCCGAGCGCGACGGCCGCGCCGTAGGGTTCGTGCAGCTCTACCCGCTGTTCACCTCGACCGCCGACCGGCCGCGCCGGCTCTGGCTGCTGAACGACCTGTTCGTCGCGCCCGAGGCGCGGGGCGGTGGCGTCGGCCGGGCGCTCATGGACCGCGCTCGGCGGCTGGCCGAGGAGACGGGGGCCGCCGGGCTCGAGCTCGCGACGGCGCGAACCAATACGGTAGCCCAGCGACTCTATGATTCGCTGGGCTACCGGGGGGACGATCAGTTTCTCCGCTACGAGCTGGGCCTCTGAGCCGTGGTCGCCTCCAGCCTGCTCGACGCGTTCGACCAGACCATCGCCGCCGTGCGGCGGCTCGAGGCGCAGGGCCTGCGCACCACCGCCGGCGAGCCGGCGGCGAACGAGCTTACGCGCCTGCTCGACGAGCTCGTCGCCCGGCGCGCGGAGCTGGTCGCCGGAGCGCCGTTCGACCGGGCATGGGCCGGCCGCACGGTCCGCTGGGTGGCCGAATGGCTGCCCGATGGAGAGCTGCCGCTGCTCGCGCGCCTCGGACGGATTGCCCGCGCCGGCGGCGGTGGGTAGCGCCGCCCCCCGGTCTGGCCCGGCGGGCGGCATCGCTGTACTCTGAGACATGCCTTCGTCATCGCCGTCCCCCGATCGCGAGCTGCCCGACCTCTTCGACCGGAACCGCGCCTGGGCCGCGGCGATGGTCCGGGAGGAACCGGACTTCTTCCAGAAGCTGACCCACCAGCAGACCCCGCGCTATCTCTGGATCGGCTGCTCCGACAGCCGGGTGCCGGCGAACGAGATCGTCGGGCTCGCGCCCGGCGAGATGTTCGTCCACCGCAACGTCGCCAACGTCGTGGTGCACACCGATCTCAACTGCCTCTCGGTGCTGCAGTACGCGGTCGACGTGCTGGAGGTGGAGCACGTCATCGTCTGCGGCCATTATGGCTGCGGCGGCGTCCGGGCCGCGTGGAGCGCTCCACCCCTCGGCCTGATCGACAACTGGCTCCGGCACGTCCAGGACGTCGCGGCCCGCCATACGGCCGAGCTCCAGGCGCTGGGCAGCGGGATGGCGCTGTACGATCGGCTGTGCGAGCTCAACGTGGTGGAGCAGAGCGTGCACGTCTGCCGGACGACGATCATGCAGGACGCCTGGCGGCGCGGCCGCGCCGTCACCGTGCACGCCTGGGTCTACAGTCTCGAGGACGGTCTGCTGCGCGATCTCGCGTTCACCGCCTCGAGCGCGGCGGAAGTCGGGCACAGCTACGAGCGGGCGGTGACCCGCCGCCCCACGCTGGCGGCCAGCTGATGCTGGAGCAGGGCGCGGTGAGCCTGGCCGTTCCGGCGCTCGATCCCGAGTCGCGCGCCTTCTGGCAGCACCTGGGCACCGCGATCCTGTGCGGCGGGGTCATCGGCATCGAGCGGCAGCTCCGGGGGAAGGCCGCCGGTATCCGCACCAGCATCCTGATCTGCCTGGGCACCTCGATCTTCGTGTCGCTCGGCTCGTCACTCTCGCCCGACCACGCCGATCCGACCCGGGTGCTGGCACAGGTGACGAGCGGCATCGGCTTCCTCGGCGGAGGCGTGATCCTGGCGCGCAAGGGCCTGATCACCGGCGTCACCTCGGCCGCCGTCATCTGGGTGCTCGCCGCGCTGGGCGCCATGATCGGGCTCGGCCACCTTCGCGCCACCCTCGTGCTGACCCTCGCGACGCTCGGCATCCTCCTCGGCGTCGAGCTGCTCGAAGGCGCGTTCCGGAAGCTCCGGCAGGGCGCCACCGACCGCGAGCTCGCCAACATCGAGATCGAGCAGGGCTGAGCGGATGGAGCTGGTGGGCGCCGCGACCGAGCGCACCACGGCCGCGACCGACGCGGTGCTCGCGCTCGCCGCGGCCGTCGCCATGCTCGTCCTTCGTCGCGCGACTCCTCCCTCGTTCGGCCGGGCCGTGTGGCAGGCGGCGCTGGCCTCCCTCAGCCTCGCGTCGGTCCTCGGCGCGGTGGCGCACGGGCTCGAGCTCGCTCCGGCAACGCGT
The DNA here is from genome assembly GCA_035703025.1 of Gemmatimonadales bacterium. Lineage (GTDB taxonomy): Bacteria > Gemmatimonadota > Gemmatimonadetes > Gemmatimonadales > GWC2-71-9 > CAVVWJ01. The sequence goes on from DASSYY010000225.1 coordinate 2,160, forward strand.
GAGCTGCTCTGGCAGCCGCTCTACCTGGCCCTCGGCGTCACGATGGCGCTCTTCGTGGTGGGCGCCGTGCGTGACTGGCGCGGCGACGCCGCCGGGCGCCGGGCACTGCTGCCGATGCTCACCCTTGCTGCTGTATTCTACGGCGTCACCCGGCTGACCGACGGCAACTTCCTCGCGTTCGTCGTGTACGAGGCCGCCGCCATGCTCTTCTCGCTGGCGGTGTACCTCGGGCTGGCTCGAGGTCCCGCGCCCGCCGGCGCCGCGGCGATGGCCGCCGCGCTGGCCGTGAGCCTCGCCGCCGGCGTGGTGCAGGCCCTGGATCTGGGAGTGGTGCGTCTCCTGTGGGATTTCGATCACAACGGGGTGTTCCACCTCGTGCAGCTTCTCGGGCTGGCGCTCCTGGTCGTGGGACTGCGCCGCCGACTCGTCTCCACCGTCTGAGGTCCTATGACCGTTCCGTTCGCCGTCGATCTGGCGGCGCTGCTCGATCGCGACCTGCGGGGTCTTCGCCGCCAGCTCGAGGCGTATGCCGACGAACGCCAGATCTGGCAGCCGGTCCCGGGGCTGCCCAACACGGCCGGCACGCTCGCGCTTCATCTGGCGGGCAATCTCCAGCACTACGTCGGC
>DASSYY010000300.1:0-3776 GCA_035703025.1 Gemmatimonadales bacterium
CCTGGTAGCTGGCGCGGCCGTCGGCGAGGAGCAGTTGGAGGATGCGGCGGCTGATGGGGTCGAGCGCGGACATGGGGGCTCCGAGAGCGTGTCGCTCAAATGTACCGAGCGCGGACGTTTCGTCAATGTCAGATGGTGTTATCGGACTATTAGACGGACTAGTCACTCATTGGTCAGCGAAACGTCCGCCCCGAAATATGTGACCGATGACCGCAACACATATCCACTTGTCCAGACGTGACATCGGAGCCGCCCCGGCTGATCCCGGTCCCCCCGGCGCCGGCGACTGCAGGGTTAATGTTCAGCCCATACACGAGCCGGAGCGGACAATGGCGGACGAACGGGCGGACGTGGTGGCCATCATGGCGGCCATCATCTATGCGGGGCGCACGGGCGAATCGGCCCAGGTGCCGAACGAGAAGGTCTTCGGCCTCGTCGCCAAGGCGGCGTGGGACCTCCACAAGGCGGTGCTGGGTGGCGAGGAGATCCACGTGGGCAAGGCGGGGTTCCAGCAGCCCTGACGCCGGGTGCGGGCCATGACGGCACGGCCGGGCCGCGGTAACTTGGTCCCATGAGCGATATCTCCGCGCTGCGCGAGACCGATCGCCGGCCCGTGGTGCTGGTCGTGGACGACGAGCCGATGATGCGCTGGCTCATGACCGGCGCGCTCCGGGACCATTACCGCGTCCTGGTGGCGGCCGACGGGCAGGAGGCGCTCGACACGGTGCGCGTGGTGGGGGACGAGATCACGGCGCTCGTGACCGACATCCGCATGCCGCGGCTCGACGGCCTCGCCCTCGCCGCCCGGCTCCGGGCAATGGACGAGCCCCCGCCGCTGCTGTTCGTCTCGGGCTTCATGGGCGGCGGAGAGCTGCCCGGCCCGTTCCTCGCCAAGCCCTTCCCGCCCGAGGCGCTGCTCGCCGCGGTCCGCCGCCTGATCGCCACCGCGGCGTAGCCACCCGGCGTCCCGCCGCTCACCCCGACCCACGAGCCGTTCGTGATCGCACTGGTGTTGCTCGCGCTCCAGCAGGCCCCCGCCGCGCCTGTGACCGCAGCCGGCCCCGTCCCATGGCAGCAGGAGGTCGCCTATCAGATCAGCGCCCGGCTCGACGAGCCCGCCGGCGTGCTCAGTGGCGCCGAGCGGATCGGCTACCGGAACGCCTCCCCCGACACCCTGACGACGTTCTCGCTCCACCTCTATCTCAACGCGTTCCGGCCTGGCTCCCGCTGGGCCGACGCCGACTCGGTCGAGGGCAGGCGCCGCTTCAACGATCTCCGCGACCCCGACTTCGCCTTCAATCACGTACGCGACGTGCGGATCATGGGCCAGCCGGTCGAGCCCGTCTACCCGCTGGCGCCCGACAGCACCATCGTCCGGTTCGCGCTCCCGCGTCCGCTCCTGCCCGGCGACTCGATGACGGTCGAGATGGCGTGGGATGCGCGGCCCTCCACCGTGCCCCGCCGCCAGGGCCGCCAGGGCCGGCGCTTCGACTTCGCCCAGTGGTATCCCAAGGTGGTGGTGTACGACCGGTTCGGCTGGGAGGAGCACCCGCTCATGCCGGCCGGGGAGTTCTACGGCGAGTTCGGCACCTTCACCGTGGACCTCGACCTGCCCGAGGACCAGGTCATGGGCGCGACCGGCGTGCCGGTCTGCGGCGACCCTGGCTGGGAGCGGGCCAACCGCGCCCCCGACCGCGCCGTCGAGTACCAGCGCGACTACTACGGCACCTCGACCCCGCCCGCCGACGCCTGCGCCGGCGCCGAGCCGGGGCGCAAGCGGCTCCGGTGGTACGCGGAGCGGGTGCACCACTTCGCCATGTCGCTCAACCCCGACTACCGGTACGAGGGCGGCCGCTTCGGCAACGTCGCGGTGCACGTGCTCTACCAGCCGGGCGACGACAGCACCTGGGGCGGCGGCGTCGCGGTGGGCAGGACCCAGACCGCGCTCGCCTGGCTGGACCAGCTCTACGGGCCGTTCGGCTGGCCGCAGCTCACCAACGTGCACCGGATCGAAGGCGGCGGCACCGAGTTTCCGATGATGATCCACGACGGCTCGGCCGACCAGGGGCTCATCGTCCACGAGGCGGGCCACAACTACACCATGGGCCTCCTCGCCAACAACGAGTGGCGCGAGGGCTGGCTCGACGAGGGCTTCACCAGCTTCCAGACCAGCTGGTTCTGGGAGACGATGGGGCGCGAGAGCTACGGTGAGACCGAGTCGAACGTGCTCGAGCTCGACCTGGACGACTATTCCGAGCCTCCCAGCCTCGAGGCCCAGGCGTACCGCGACTTCACCTCCTACAACATCGCCATCTACACCCGGGGCGAGCTGTTCTTCCACCAGCTCCGCGGCATCGTGGGCGACGAGACCATGCACCGGATCCTCCGGACCTTCTACGACCGGTGGAAGTTCCGGCACGTGGACGAGGCCGCCTTCCGGTCGGTCGCGGAGGAAGTCTCGGGGCGGGATCTCTCGACCTTCTTCGCCCAGTGGCTCCATACGACCGACCTGTACGACTACGCGGTCGGCCGGGTGAAGACCCGGCGCGAGGGCGACGGGTATGTGACCCGGGTCGAGGTGGTCCGGCGAGCGCCCGGCCGGTTCCCCCAGGACGTGGCCGTCCTCGCCCGGGGCGACACGGCCGTGGCCCGCACCGACGGACTCGCCGAGCGGGAGTGGGTGGAGCTCCGGACCCGCACGCGGCCCCGCGAGGTGCGGCTCGACCCGCTGGTCCGCGCCCACGACTGGAACATGCTCAACAACCGGCGGCGGCTCGGCTTCTCGCTCTCGCAGCTGGTCGCGCCGCTGCCGGGGACCGACGTCTACTTCCACCGCTACTTCAGCACCCGCGTCCGGCGCGACCGGCTGACCCTGGGACTCCAGCCGGTGGCCTGGTACAACGACGGCGGCGGGCTGACCCTCGGCCTCCGCAGCCGCGGGGACTATCTGGGCCGGTTCGAGCAGAACGTCTCGATGGTGACCGCCAGCACCGGCGTGGGCGTGGACGATGACGCGCGGGACACCGACTTCTGGTTCCGGCTCCGGAATCCGGTCATCCTCCGCGCGCCGAACGTGTCGCAGACGCTCGACGCCTACAACGTCGAGGGCCGCTTCGGCGCGACGCTCGGCGTCGAGCGCACGCGGCGGGCGCACCTTACCTTCGGTCCGACCTGGACCCAGGGGCTGACGCTGCAGTGGGTGCAGCCCGACGACTTCCGCTACCTCGACCGGGGCTACTACGACAACGCCGGCACGGTCGAGCTGCAGCTGGCGTCGGGCATCGCGACCCGGGCCGGTCGGTGGCAGCTCGGGGCGCGGAGCACGCTGGCCGGCGGTCTCGCCTACCATAAGGAAGGATTGGCCGCGGCCGGCCGGCCGGATCTCCATCCGTTCTATGGCCGCATCACCCTCGACGGCACGGCCCGGCGCGCGCTCGGCGCGCGCTGGACGCTCGGCGGCCGGATCTATGCCGGGTACGCCGACGGTGACGGCCTGCCGGCCAAGCAGCGGCAGATCTACCTCCAGGGGGCCGATCCGCTCGAGCGGCTGGCGAACCCGTTTCTCCGCTCGCGCGGCTCGCTGCTCGAGGGCGAGGACATGCGCTACCAGCTCCCGGGCGGCGGTGGGGTGCGCGGCATCGACCCGCGGGTGTCGACGACGGGCGCGGTGTCGGTCAATGTAGAGCTCGAGCGCACGATGGTGTCGCGGCCCGGAGCGCGGCTCTTTTCGCGCGTGGCGCTCGCCGCCTTCACCGACCTGGCGCACGGCTTCCAGA
>DASSYY010000347.1:0-7613 GCA_035703025.1 Gemmatimonadales bacterium
GCGGTGGAAACGCACAAGGCGGTACTGGTCAAGCACGGACTGTCGGCGCCGGTGCTGGAGGAATTCGGCCGGATGCTGGAGCAGTACGATGCGGCCGTGACGCAGGGGAACGACGGCCGCACCGCACACCTGGGCGCCACGCGTGAGCTGGAGGCGGTGGCCCAGCAGATCGTGCGGACGGTGCGGGTGCTGGACCGGCCGAACCGGCAGCGGTTCGCGCAGGACGCGCAGCTCCTGGGCGCGTGGCTCGGCGCGAGCCGGGTGCTGGGCGGGCGACGGTCCGGAACCGAACCCGGGACCGGGCCGGAGGCGAAGGAGACGCCGGCGGGCGGCGAGGCGAGGCCCGCGGCGTGAGGTGCATGGCAGGTGCAGGGGAGACGTAACTGCCGCCGGCAGGGGACCGCCGGCGGCCACACCCCTGATCCGAGCGACCAAACGCATTGCCTGATCATCCCTGTCTTCGGAGATTACGACCATGAGCCGCCTGCCCGTCATCCTGCTGCTGCTCGCCGCCCCGGGCGGCGCCGGTCGCCTGCATCCACAGACGCCGGACTCGACCCGCACCTTCAGCTCGACCCACACCGACTCGACGCGGATCTACTTCACCCAGGTGGTCTACCAGCCGCCCCGGGTGGACACCCTGTGGTGCTCGACCACCGGCTGCAGCCCCACCCGACCGGCACCCGATCCGCCGCTTGGCGTCCCGTTCGGGCCGTCCGGGCTCTGGAAGGACGGCCAGGCCGCGCCGACCCAGGTCGCGTTCACGGCGAGCCAGAACTACACCTCGCCCGACAACGTCATCCGGCTGATCGCGAGCGCCCGGGCCGCGAAGCAGAAGCTGATCCTGTCGATGACCGGGGGCGCGCCCAAGCAATACAGCACCAACGGCGCGTTCGACCTGCGGAAGTGGGAGGCGCGGATCGACCAGTACAACACCCCGGCGATCCGGGACGCGATCGCCGCCGGGGTGGCCGACGGCACGGTGCTGGGCAACTCGCTCATGGACGAGCCGGAGCACAAGAACTGGGGCGGCGCGATGTCGAAGCCGCTGCTCGACACGATGGCGGGCTACGCCAAGCAGTACTTCCCCACCCTCCCGATGGGACCGAGCCACGGGCCCAACGGCTACTACCAGTGGCGACCGGCGGAGCGGTACCGGGTGGTCGACTACGTGCTCAACCAGTACAACTACTGGGTGACGGACGGCGACGTCGCGGCCTGGCGTGAGAAGGTGCTGGCGCAGGCGAAGCTCGACGGGGTCGGCGTGGGATTCAGCATGAACATCCTCGACGGCGGCGAGCCCGCGCCGCGCAACGGGGCGTGGAACTGCCCGACGGGCACCTCGGCCGGCCATGGCACGCACGAGCCGGCCTGCCGGATGACGGCGACGCAGATCCGGGACTGGGGGAAGGCGCTGGGGCCGTCGGGCTGCGTGATGATGATGTGGCGGTACGACAGCACCGCGATGACGCGGCCGGACAACGTGCAGGCGATGCGGGACGTGGCGGCGGCGCTGGCGACGGCGCGGGGGCGGACGTGCACGCGCGGTGGCGACAAGCCGACGCTGAGCCGCGCCAGCTATTGAAGGAGCGGCCGGATCCCGGGCTCAGTCGCCCGGGATCACCACTGATCTGCAGAACCGGCGATCCGCCGGTCGGGGATAGCTGTCCCGCGACACCTGCGCGCTGACCGCCCCGCACGGAAGCACAACTCCCAGCCGTTGCGTGGGACGTCGGCACCGACGTCCATCGTGTGCATCTCGCCCTCCTGAGAATCAGCCGGTCGAAACCGGTCTGGCCTTCATGAGCTCCTACCGATGCACACTCGGCTGCACGTACGCCGGGCTCCGGGCGGCGGGCCGCGTGCGCACGGGCGCCGGACTCGGCGCGGGCACCATGGTATCCGTGGTACCGGCGCGGGGCCGGGGCCGGATTGCCCTCGCACCCGTCGCGGGCTGGGCCGTCGCGGTATCGGTGGTGCCGGGGCCGCAGTTGGTCGTGGCCGAGGTGTCGGTGGTGCCCGCGCCGCAGCCGGGCGCGGCGGCGGTGTCGATGGTACCGGCGCCACCGGGCGACGTGGGCACGGTCTCGTGCATGCCGGCGGCGCCGCCCACCGGGGTCACGGGCGAGAGCGGTGTCATGGGGGTCGGGGTCGGCGTTGGAGTCGGTGTCGGGTTCGGTGTCGGCGTGGGCGCCGGTGTTGCCGCGGGGGCCGGTGTTGGCGTAGGGGTTGGCGCAGGTGCGGGTCCGGCTGCCGGCGGAGAAGCCGGCGGAGCGGCGGGCGCTTCGGGGCCATTGTAGAACGCCCCAGGCGCCGGGGCGCCGGCCGCGGTGCCAGCAACGTTCGGGGCATCCGACGGGTGGGCCGGCGCTCCCGGTGCACCCGTCACGGGTGCCGCGTTGGGCGTCTCGACGCTGCCGCTACTGGGCGGGCGATGGCTCGGCTTGGCCGGTGGCCTGGCAGCCGGGCTCTGGGCCGGCGCCGGCGGCTTGGCGGGCGAGGGATTGGTGAACGTGCTGCTGAGCGGCGCCAGCCCCGCGGTGTCGACCATGCCCGTCTGGTTCCGGCCCGACACCTGATCCCGCTCCGAGCCGCCGCACGAGGCCAGCGCCGAGAGCGCGGCGGCGAGCCCCAGTCCGTACCGAGTTGCCCAGGTCATACGGTCCATCCCATCGCTGAAAGTCCGACGCCTACTGCGCCGGCTGGCCGGGCGTGAAGGCCCCGCGGACGTCGAGATAGGTCGGCAGGTCGGTCACGCCGGTCGGCGGATTGATGAGCACGGTGACGATGATCAGCGCGGTGCCCAGCACGGCGAGGATGAGGCCGGGCGACGCGCTCGCGATCGAGACCTTCCAGCCGCTCGCTTCCGCCGCAAGGTTGGAGGGCGCCTCGGTCAGCTTGCCAAGAATGAACACCGCGCCCACGATGGCGAGGATCATCCCGGTGAGGAACCCGAGGTACTTGATCGACGCGCGCACGATGAGGGCCGAGTTGGCCTGGTGGTACCGGTTGGCGACGGTGTAGGCCTCGAGCTGGACGAGCACCTTCCAGCGGACGCAGGCCTGCTGGTCAGCCGCAGCGAGCGTGGGGCCGAGGCAGCTCACCGTCCGCACTTCGGCCGGCAGGTCGAGCGTCGGGCCGTTCTCAATCTGGCTGCGCACGCGGTTGGTCTGGAGCAGGCTGAGGATCAGGAAGATCGCGCTCACGCTGGTGAGCACGATGGCCATGAGGGGCAACAGCTTCTGTTGCCACGCGGCGCGCGCGGCGGCCTCGTCGAGCGGCGGAGCAGGAAGCGTCGGAGCGGGATCACCTGCGGTCACAGGACGCTCCAGCCGAAGGCGACACGGCGATGCCTGAGAGACCACGACCTGAAGAGCGTACTGCCCGGATGAACGTCGGATGGAGATGATCATTCAGTGCGCTGATGGCCTCGTCAATAGATCCTTTGGCCGGGGGGCGAGGCCGCGCGAGCGGTCCGAGCGCGCGGCCTGTCCAGATTCGACATGTGCCGTCTGCGACGCGTCACGACAGTGCGGTTTCGTGACGCGTCGAGTGCAAGACAGAGCGAATAGGGGACCAGGGCACCGGCTCAGGGCGGGACCGGATAATCCGCCGCTTTCACGTTGGCGACGTGCAGCTAGCGCAGGAACGTCTTCCGCTCGTGCCCGGGCCTGGGCGCGGGAAGCGGGTCGCCAGCGCGTCCGATTTGCGACAAGATGGGGGACGGTTTGCGACACCGGCGGTGAGAATCTCCCCCGCCCCCCTGCGTACCCCTGGTGAGCCGCGGGCGTTCGACGGCGGTGGTCCGGCACGCGGACGAACTGTAGCTTCAGGCTTCACCCCCACAGCACCTGGACGCGCCCATGCCCTCGACCCGCCACGCGATCGTGCCAGCCCTGCTTGCGCTCCTCGCGGCCGCCTGCGCCCGGCCGGCGGCGCGCGAGACCGTCACCATCCGGGTCCATGAGGGCACCGCCCTCGGCTTCGATCTCTCGCCCGACGGGCGCGTCGTCTTCGATCTCCTGGGGCAGCTCTGGGAGGTCCCGGGCAACGGCGGCGCCGCGCGCCCCCTGACCGACGCCGTCCGCGACACCGCCGAGGACCTCGATCCCTCCTGGTCGCCGGACGGGCGGCGCATCGTCTTCCGGGGCGAGCGCCACGGGCGCACCGGCCTGTGGCTGCTCGAGCCCGGCGCCGGGGCGCCCCGCCAGCTCACCCAGCTCGAGAACCCCGACGGGTTCGACGGCCAGGCGGCCTGGTCGCCCGACGGGAAGGCTATCGCCTTCACGCGGCTGGTGCCGCCGGACAGCGGCCATAAGGCGTGGCGAAGCCACCTCGCCTGGATCGACCCCGCGGGCGGCGATGCGCACGACTTTCCGGTAGCGGACACTCTCCCGGCCAATCTCCACGAGCCGGCGTGGGCGCCCGACGGCCGCCGCCTCGCGGCCGTGGCCGGGACGATGCGCGAGCGGGAGGGTGGCCGCCTGTGGCTCATCGAGCGCGCCACCGGACGCGCCACGCCACTCACCGCGCCCGGCATCGCGGCGCTCGCCCCGGCATTCGCACCCGATGGCAGGCGGCTCGCGTTCTTCGCCCCCGACTCCGCGGACCGCATCCAGCTCTGGGTCGTGGCGATCGACTCGCCCGGCGCCACGCCCGCGCGGCTCACCGGCCAGGCCGACGTGACCCCCACACGGGCCCGGTGGACCCGCGATGGACGCTGGCTCGTCTACGGCGCCGACGGCCGGCTGTGGAAGCTGGCGGCGGCGGGTGGCGCGCCGGCGGAGATCCCGTTCAGCGCCGAGCTATCGCTCCCGCGCGCGCGGCGCGCGCTGCCGCCGCCCCGGTTCCCCGAGCCCGGCACGCCGCAGCACGTGCGGTCCTTCATGGGCTTCGCCCTCTCACCCGACGCGCGGAGCGTCGCGATGCTCGCCCTCGGCCGGCTGTGGGTGATGCCGGTGGACGGCGCGCCGCGCGGCGTCGCCGACGTGCCGCTCTCGGCCCATCACCTGGCGTGGTCGCCCGACGGCGGCACGCTCGTCTGGTCCGCCGGGCGGTGGCTCCAGGAGGATCTCTACGCGACCGAGGTCGCCACCGGCGCCACCCGGCGGATCACGGCGCTGCCCGGGCGTGAGGACCGCCCGATGTACTCGCCGGACGGGAAGCACCTGGCGTTCATGCACACGCCGGTGGAGGACAGCACGATCCTCCGGGTCGCCGAGGTCCGGTCGCTGCCCGTGTCGCAGATCGGCCGCACCCGCGCACTGACAGCCGAGCCGGGGACCGCCGCAGGGTGGAGCCCGTCGTCCGACGGGCTGCTGTATCTCACCGGCGGCCTCCGGCCGGAGGAGCCCAGCAAGGCGGAGGTCCTGCTGCTCTCGGGGAAGCGGCGCGCCGTGTCCGGCACGCCCGACTCTCCGCTCTTCCCGGAGTGGAGCGCGGGAGCGCTCGTGTACGTCCGCCATGCCCGGCTCTGGCGGGCTGGGTTCGACGGCACCGGCGCGATGGCACCCGCCCAGCCGCTCGGTGCCGACGCGGCGATCTATCCCTCGACCGCGCGGGACGGCACGGTGCTGTTCATCTCGGAGGGCGGCCTGCGCCTGCGCGGGCCCGACGGCCGCGAGCGCCGGCTCGGCTGGCCACTTTCCTACACGCCGCCCACCGCCGCGCCGCTGCTGATCCGGAACGCGCACATCATCGACGGCAGCGGCAGTCCGGCAACGCCGCCGCGGGACCTGCTGATCGAGGGCGGGCGGATCGGCCGGATCGCCGCGGCCGGCACGCTCCCGGCCGGCACGACGCGGGTGCTCGATGCCGCCGGCGGGTATCTCATTCCCGGGCTCATGGACCTGCACGCGCACGAGTACCGGCCGGAGCTGATGCCGGGATTCGCGTATTTCGGGGTGACGACGATCCGCGACCAGGGAGCGCCCATCGGCCCGCTGGTGGCCTACGCCGACGCGGTCGCGGCCGGGAAGCTGGCCGGCCCCCGGGTGGACTACGGCGGCTTCCAGCTCTACAGCGACTGGGGGTACGACGTCGAGGACGGACAGGGTGTGGAGCCGGAGGCGGATCCGGACCACGTGGCGCGGACGGTGGCGCTGGCGGAGGCGTACGGCTCGGGCCACATCAAGACGCGCACGTTCCGCCGGTGGGACATCAACGCGCGGTTCATCGCGGAGGCGCACCGCCGCGGCATGCGGGTCACCGGCCACTGCTCGCACCTGCTGCCGCTGGTGGCGGCCGGGATGGACGCGAAGGAGCATGCCGGGTTCTGCGAGCCGCGGAGCGACGGGGCGATATACGACGACATGATCCAGCTCTACCGGGCTGCCGGGATCGGCGTGGTGCCCACCATCGCGTACTCGGCGCTGGCAGTGCGGCTCAACCGGGAGCCCGGCGCGCTCGAGGCCGACACGGCGCTGGCGCCGTTCCTGATGCCCCGGAGCGACTTCAAGTGGATGCTGGCGCTCGACTCGGCGGGTCGCCGGCTCTACGAGGGGTTCGCGGCGGCGGCGCGGCAGGCCACGGTCAAGCTGGCCCGGGCCGGCGTGACGATCGGAACGGGGACCGACATCTGGCAGATCCCGACCGGCGTCCACCTCGAGCTGGAGGAGATGGTGGCGGCCGGGCTGTCGCCGCTCGAGGCGCTGCACGCGGCGACCGGCGGCGCGGCCCGGATCCTCGGCGCCGAGGGGGAGCTGGGCACGATCGAGCCGGGCAAGTGGGCCGACCTCGTGCTGCTGGACGCCGATCCCTCGGCCGACATCCGCAACACGAGGAGGATCCGGGCGGTGCTGGAGGCGGGACAGCTGGTCGACCGCGAGGGAACCGCGGCGGGTGCGGGAGGACGGTGAGAACGGAGGCGGGGTGGCCACGTCTCACCGCTATCCGGGGCATGGTGCCCCGCACCCGCCAAGGAGATCTCGATGAGCAACACCTGGGAGCACGACATCCTGGCGCGCGAGGAGGAGAACCGTGTCGCCTTCCTCGCCGCGGACCTCGCGGCGCTCGACCGGCTGTGGACGGACGACTTCGCCGTCAACTCGCCGCACAACGTCGTGGGCGACAAGCGACGGACGCTGGCGCTGCTCGAGACCGGCCGCATCCAGCACACGTCGCTGACGGCCGAGATCGAGCACAAGGCCCGCCACGGCGACATCGTGGTCGTGATGGGGCGCGACCGGGTGACGGATGCGCCCGAGGGCACGATCACCCACCGGCGCTTCACCAACCTGTGGCGGCTCGAGGGCGGCTCGTGGCGCTGCTTTGCGCGGCACGCGAACGTGGTATCGCGGGAGCCTGCGGCCTGAGGAGCCCCGGTCCGGCTCCGGGCTAGCGCGGCGTCCGGTAGAGGAGCGCGAGCATCTCGCGCTCGATCTGCCGCCGGATCTCGGACTTGATGTCCATGACCGGCGTCGTGCTGAGCCCGAAGACAGACGTGCACATTGGTGAACCTCCTCACGGGTACACGAGCAGGGATTCGTCGGCGATGACCGTCCCTATTCTCTTGTACGCCGGCCGGGAGGAGATCGGCTCACTGCTCAGCGCCGCTTCAGGAACGCGGCGATCGTCGCATTGACGAACGGCTTGGCGCCCTCATCGCCGCCGCC
>DASSYY010000356.1:0-15185 GCA_035703025.1 Gemmatimonadales bacterium
CTCCGCGTTGCCGTAGGCGGACGCGTCGCCCGCGTAGCGATTCTCGCGGAGTCCCCGGACCGTCGCGACCCCGCCGACGAACGCGGCCTCGAAGAACGGATAGTCCCCCCACACCCGCTTACCACCCGCTCGCAGTGCGAGCGTGGGGCCGAACGTCGTTCGCGGCGTCAGGAAGGCCGCGACCTCACCGTGCACCTCGCCGAAGGTCCGGTCGACGTCCCACACCGCCGGGAAGACGCTGCCGCCGGCCGTCAGGTGCCACCCATGCCGAGCGGCCCGCCCGTCCCGCGCGTCCCAGTTGAGGCCCGCGCTGGCCCCCACCATGCCGAAGCGACCGACGCCGAACGGCGCCGACTGGGTGATGAAGCGCCCGGGCTCCAGATCGGTATCGGCGTACTTGAGCGTCGGCCCGATCGAGAAGGTGCCCCGCTCCCCGACCGGGAACACCACGCTCGGCTGAACGAGATACTGCTCCTGGGGCACCCGGTAGAAGAAGTCCGAGTCGATGCGAGGCGTTTCGTTGCCGAAACCGAAGAAGCGGACCACCTCGATGCCGGAGGCACGGAGCAGGAGGCCGGTCCGGACGCGCGAGTTGACCCGGCGGAAGTCGCCCGTGAACTCGGCCCGGAAGGTCTTGGCGCCCGTCGCGTAGCCGACATGAAGGCCCAGGCGCGAGCGATACGGCTGCTTCCGGAAGCCGAAGTCGTAGCGCAGGAGTCCGCCGCCGAAGAAGAAGCCGACTTCCGGACCGGAGCTCAGCCAGGGCTGGAACCGCCAGAAACCGCCCCAGTCGCGCGGCGGGTACGGCGTCGAGTCACTGAGGTGCCACTCGTCGTACGGCCGGTCGTCCAGCGACACGCGGCGGCTCCCTCCCACCGCGTTGCTTCCCCGGGCGTCGTAGAACTTCGCGCGGCCGGAAGTCGACGAATCCACGACCCGGTCGTCTCCGCCGCCGCCGATGACGCGGAGCAGTGGGGCGCCGCCGCCGGCGCCACGAATCCGCACCACGTCGTCGCCGCCGCGGAGATAGAGCCGGATCTCCTTGGTGTCGCTTCGGTCGAACCGCCGGTGGAAGAGAGGCTCGGTCGAGTCGCCGGCCGGCCGGAGGGTCAGGTCCAGCATCCGGCCCTCGCTCCGCACCGCGTCGACCACCTCGACCTCGTCGCTCGCGCTCACGTCCACTTCCACTGCGAGCATGCGGTAGAAGTGACGGGCCGCGGTGGGCAGCGCGTCGCGCCGGCGCTTGAGCGCATTGGAGAGCCAGGCCTCGTTCTGGGCGCGGAACTCGGGCGGCAGGCGGCGAACCGCGTCGTCGATCACGGCGTCGGTGATCAGGCCCTGGAGCGCCGACACGGTCGAGTCCCACGTCGGCCAGTCGAGGCCGGTGAGCAGCCGCCGGTCCACCACCCGGGCATTCCAGGTGAGGCCGACCATGCTGGGATAGCTGGCCGAGAACTCGACCAGCTGCGGGGCGCTCAGGCGGGCGAGCCCCAGCAGCAGCCCGTCGAAGCGCGCGAACGCCTGGTCGCGGTCGCGGGGGATCGGCGTCCACGGACTGGACCGGTCGTCCCCGAGGCGGGCCCACCGCCACTGGTCCTGGTGCCGGTCCCAGTCGCCGAGCAGCAGGTCGACGAGCCGGGCGGCGAGATAGGCCCGCGTATCGACGCGCTCGTCCTGATGCTTCTCGAGCCGCTCGAAGAGGTCCTCGGTGCTGACGATCTTGCTCGCGCCGGCGAAGCCCGGACCGTCGTCGGTCTGGCGCTCCTCGATCGTGCCAAGCAGCCCCGCGAACTCAGCGCGAAACTCTCCCAGCTCGGGCGAGTCGGGGAGTACCACGAGTCGGGGCTCGGAGTGCAGCACGCCCGCGGCCGTCAGGATGGGGCCCACTACCAGCGGCGCGGCGGGATGCCCCGCGCTGATCTGATCCTGGAAGATCCGCTGGGCCAGCGTCCGGCGCAGCGGCTCGGGAAGGAGCGGCGAGGGATCCTTGTCGATCGAGCGGAACTGATACTCGCGGCCGTCGCCGCCGGCGAACCGGAGCGAGCGGGTCTGTTTTCCGCCGCCCCGCTGGAGCGGCCGGAGACCGCCGGCAAATCCGTCGAGGTCGAGCCGCTCGACCCGGATCGGTGTCGCCCACAGCGTCCGATAGTGTCGGCCGAAGAGCAGCGTGTGCAGACCGCCAGCCCGGTAGCGCGCACCGGGTGTGATCACGACCGTATCCGGCCGGCCGGTGGCCGGCGCCGCCGGCTGCTGCGCCAGGCCCGGCGCGGCCGCCAGCGCGGCCGCCGCGACGAGGGCCGAGATTCGTCGAGTCCGCGTCAACCGGTCCATACGGTCTCCTCTTCGGCAGCGGGGTTCGGCGCCGCGATCGCCCGGGCCTGGGCGGTGGCCGGGTCGCCGACGGGCAGGGCCTGCGCCTGGCGATAGCTGCCGTCTGCGGCGAGCTCCCAGGCCGAGGGGTCCTCCAGCTCACGCGCCAGGATGGCATCGAGTCGCGCACGGCACTCGGGGTCGAGCACCGACGCCACGACTTCGACCCGCCGGCGCAGGTTGCGCGAGCGCCAGTCGGCCGAGCCGATCAGGTACTCGTCCGCGCCGCCGTTGCCGAAGTGGTAGATCCGGGCGTGCTCCAGGAAGCGTCCCACGATGCTTCGCACCCGGATCCGCTCCGACAGGCCCGCTACCCCGGGTTTCAGGGTGCAGAGCCCGCGCACCAGCAGATCGATCTCCACGCCGGCCTGCGACGCGTCATACAGGGCCCGAATGACCTCGGGATCGTCGAGACCGTTCAGCTTGGCGCGGATCCGGGCGGGACGTCTTGATCGCGCGTGCTCCGCCTCCCGGCCGATCCGCTCGAGGAGACCCGGCAGCAGGTGCTCCGGCGCCACCAGCAGTCGGCGGAGGGCGGCACCGGGCGCGCGGGAGGAGCCGGTGAGCTGGTTGAACAGGTCGCTCAGGTCGTCCCCCAGCGCCGGGTCGGCGGACAACAGTCCCAGATCGGTGTACAGGCGCGACGTCACGGCGTTGTAGTTGCCGGTCCCGATGTGGACGTAGCGCCGGACCTCGCCGTCCTCGCGCCTGACCACCAGGGCCACTTTCGCATGATTCTTAAGGCCCACCAATCCGTACACCACCTGCGCGCCGGCCCGCTCGAGCTGCTTGACCCACCCGATGTTCCTGGCCTCGTCGTAGCTCGCCTTGAGCTCGACGAACACCGCCACCTCCTTCCCTGCCTCGGCCGCGCGGATGAGCGCCTCCACGATCGGCGAGCTCTCGCCCGCGCGATAGAGGGTCATCTTCATCGCCACCACGGCAGGATCGTCCGCGGCCTCCTGCAGCAGGCGAAGCACGGTCGCGGCGAAGTCGTCGTACGGATGGTGCAGCAGCACGTCGCCCTGGGCGAGCCGGGCCCAGAGCGACTGCCCGGGCCCCAGCGGATCCCGGCCGGTGAAGGCCGGAAAGAGACCGCCCGGGACCGGCAAGGCGGCCAACCGACGTAGATCGCCGGCCGCCATGAGCCCGCCGATCTCGTGCACCACGAGCTCGCCCACCAGCGCGCCGTGCCCGGTCTCGAACCGCAGCTCCTGGGTGAGCAATGCGCGCAGGACCTCGGAGGTTCCCTGCTGCAGCTCGAGCCGCACGACGGGGTTGACCGTCCGCTGGTCGAGCTCTTCCTCCAGCGCCTGGAGCAGGTCGCCGGCCCCCGCCTCCTCGAGCTCGAGATCGCCGGCCCGGGTGACGCGGAAGAGCGCGACCTCCTCGACCCTCCGCCCCGGATAGAGGGTCCCGAGGTGGGCGGCGACGACCTGCTCGATCGGCACGAGGTCGCCGCTGCCGGGCAGGTCCACGAATCGCGGCAGGGCCGACGGCAGCCGCAGGTAGGCGAAGTGGATCGGTCCGGTGGCCTCGCCCTGAAGCGCCACCGCCAGCGACAGCGTGAGGGACGGGATGACCGGAAACGGATGCCCGGGACTCATCGTGATTGCCCGAGGCGTGAGCAGCGGGAAGAATTCGCGGCGGAATCGCTGGCCCAGCAGCTCGCGCTCGCGCGGCTCGAGGCCGGCCCAGTCGCGGATCCGGTGCCCGCGCTCGGCGAGCTGTCCGAGACAGCGCTCGATGCAAACGCGCTGCCGCTCGAGTATCGCCTCCGCCCGCGCCGCGGGGACCTCGCCGGCGCCGCCCATGTAGAGCTCGTCGAGGTTCGCGCTCACGATCGCGAGGTAGCGCAGCCGCTCGAGCAGCGGGGTCCGCTCGTCCTCGGCCGCGGCGAGCACCCGGGCGTTGAACTCGAGCTGGCTGGCGGCGGGATCGAGCAGGTCCGGCGGCACGGCGTCGGGCGACGCCTCGGGGCGCGCGACGAGGCCGCCGTCGCCGGCCAGCTCCGGAAAGAGCCGCGACCGCGCCGCGACGCCGAAGGCGGCGAGCGTATCGGCGTCACGCAGTGTCGAGCTGCGGACGGCGTGGGCCAGGTAGGGCACCGGGACCCAGCTCACCGCCGCACCGTCGGTCCGCCCGAGCCCTCGCCGGAGACGCCGCGCCACCCAGACTTCGAGGCTGGGGCGATCCAGCGTCGGCGGCGAGCGCCCGAGAAGGCTCACCTCGCCCACCTTGGAGCCGAACCACTCGGCGAGCCCGTGGCGCACCGCCTGCTCGCCGGCCCCGTCGGTCACGGGCAGCCGCCGGTCCTCGCCGTCTCCGAGCAGAGCCACCGACCCGCCGTCGAGCGCGATGACCGCCACGGCGCGGCCGGAGTCGAGATTCCGGATGATGCGCTCCTGCCCCATCTGCCGCAGCAGCGTGCGGGCCCGGACGAGCTTGGTCTGGAGCACCGGACGCAGGCCGTCCTCGCGCTCGAGCGCGAGCGCCAGCTCCTCCAGCCGCGGGCGCCCCCGCGCGAGCCGCCGGACCTTGAGCTCCTGGAACTCCCGCATCAGCCCGCCGCTGCGCACGGTCACGCGGTCGTACACAAAGGCGAACCGCCCCGGCAGGTGCCAAGGGCGAGAAGCGGTGCGCACGACCCGGTCGATCTCCAGCTCGAACCGGGATTCGAGTCGAGCGAGATCCACCACGCCGCGGAGCCGGCGCGCGGGTGCGGTGTCGCTCGCGAGGATCGCGGGCAGGTCGACCGCGGCCACCTCCTCCTCGAAGACCTGGCTGGGGCCTGCCCCTGGCACGCCAGGCTCCGCGAGGCCGACGGTGAGCGTGCGCCGGTCGTCGGCGCCGTACCGCACGCGGCAGACGATGTTGCGCGATGCCAGCGCGTTGTCGGCGGTGTCGAGATAGACGTCACGGACCAGCACGCGGTTCTGGCTCCGGACGACGAGCCCTAACGGCAGAGGCGCATTGACGAGCGCGGCCAGGCGCTCGACCGAAGCCACGTCGCAGCGGAATTCGGCGGCGCGGGGGACGTCGCTCACTCGCCGATCACCGCCCGCCGGGCCCGGAGCCGCTCCTCGGCCAGCGCCCGGGCCCGGGCGAAGCCGGCGTCGAAGACGGGCGTGTGCCGCACCTTGTCGAACAGGCCCGACTCGAGCTGCCAGCGATGCAGCATCGGGGAATGCGCCACGGCACGCTCCAGCCAGTGCACCGACCGGCCGGGATCGCCGCGCCAGGCATAGTAGGCCGCCAGGTCGGCGTACTGGTGGAGAAACTGGTAGTGCTCTTCGTCCAGCTCCCGGCCGAGGGAGTCGGCCAGGGCCGAGGCTTCCGCGGTGCGCCCAAGCTGGTGGAGGCACATCGCGCGGACCGCGACCCAGGGTCCGGGATCGCGCTCGGCACAGCGGGTGGCCTGG
The DNA here is from genome assembly GCA_035703025.1 of Gemmatimonadales bacterium. Taxonomy (GTDB): domain Bacteria; phylum Gemmatimonadota; class Gemmatimonadetes; order Gemmatimonadales; family GWC2-71-9; genus CAVVWJ01. The sequence continues at coordinate 5,793 of DASSYY010000356.1, forward strand.
CCGGAGAGCAGCTGCGCGTACGACTCCAGGATGGCGGAGACCGGGTCCTCGACGCCGCCGGGCCCGGTGGTCCGGACCTCGCGCAGCGCGACATCGTACCGGCGTGCCCCGATGGCCAGCGCCACGAGTGCATGCCGCAGGCCGGGGGCCAGCGGATCGAGTGCCAGGGCGCGACGGGCCTGCGCCAGCGCGGAGTCGTTGGCCCCCGCGCGGAAAAGCGCCCAGGCGTACGCCATGGCGACGTCGGCCGAATTGGGCATCAGCTTCCGTGCCCGCAGCACGTCGGCCCGCACGGTATCGTCCGGGTAGAACGCCAGCGATCGCGCATCGGCCCGCGCCTGCCAGGCTTCGGCCGCACCGGAATCGTGCGCCACCGCGTGGCCGGCGAGCTGCAGCGCCTGCGCCACCTCGGTGTAGGGATCCAGCGCGCTCCGATAGCCGTACACGACGTCGTAGGTGTGCGCCGACGCGAGACCGGCCAGCGCCTGCGCGTAGGCCGGATCGATCTCGACCGCCTGCTCGAACGCCGCGGCCGCCAGCCGAAGTCCTTCCGGGGTCCGGCGCTCGAGCCAGTAGACGCCCTTGAGGTAGGCTTCGTAGGCGGTGGCCTGGGTAGTTCGAACGGGCGGGGCCGGCATCGCCATGCGCCCCTCGGTAGTGAGCAGCGCCCCGGTCACCTGGCGCGCGATCACGTCCTGGAGCTGCAGCAGCTCGCCCGCGCCCAGCGTGTAAGTGTGCTGCCAGACGACGATCCCTCGCTGCGCGTCGACCAGCTGCACCTTGGCCTGGATCTGTCCGCCGGCGCGGCGGAGCGAGCCGTCGAGGACGTGGCGGACGCCCAGGGTATCGGCCACCTGCCGGACGGTGAGGCGGCGTCCCTTGAGCGCCACCGACGAAGAGGGGGAAATGACCTTGAGCCCGCGGACCTGCGCGAGGCGCCCGATGATCTCCTCGCTCAGCCCCTCGCTCAGGTACTCGTCTTCGACGCTCATGCCGCCGGTCTCGAGCGGAAGCACCGCCACCGACGCGTGGGACGGCGGCCCCAGGGAGTGCTCGCGCCGGTTTGGCCACAGCCGAGTGACCAGCAGGGCGAGAAGGACGAGCGCCGCGGCGACGAGGAGGACCCGTCCCCACACCGAGCCGGCGGTGGCCGGCTCCTCGCCGGGCGTGGCCCCACGCAAGGCGCGCTCGTCCGGCGGCAGCCACGATCCGGGCGGCGTCCCGCCGCTCAGGCGCGCGGGCTCGCCCATCGCGGTCCGCAGATCGGCCGCCATCTCGCCCGCGGTCTGATAGCGGTCTTCGGGCGGCTTCGCCAGCGCGCGGGTCACGATGCCCGCGACCACGTCGGGGACCTCGGGCCGCACGGTCTGCACCGGCGTCGGCTCGCCGCCGGCCTGCTTGGCGAGGACCTCGCGCAGGCTGGCGCCGCCGAAGGCCATCCGCCCGGTGAGCATCTCGTAGAGCACGCAGCCGAGGCTGTAGACGTCGCTCCGCGGGTCGCCGCCCGTGGTTCCCTGGGCCTGCTCGGGGCTCATGTACGCCGCCGTGCCGATGGGCAGACCGCGGGCGGTCAGCGAGTTGCCGCTGGCGAGGCCGATCGCGCGCGCGATGCCGAAGTCGGCCACCACGGCGTGCCCGTTCGACAGCAGGATGTTCTCGGGCTTGACGTCGCGGTGGATGATGCCGCGGTGGTGGGCGTAGTCGAGCGCTTCGGCGACCTCCCGGGCCAGCAGCAGCGCCTCGCTGATCGGCAGCTGCTCGGTCAGCAGCCGCTCGCGGAGGCTCTGGCCATCCACGAACGGCATCACCGAGTAGAGCAGCCCGGCGGCCTCGCCGGAGTCGATCAGGGAGAGAATATTGGGGTGCTGGAGCTGGGCGGTGATCCGGATCTCGCGCAGGAAGCGCTCGCCGGCGACGGCGGTCATCACGCTCGGGCTCACGACCTTGATGGCGACCTCGCGCCCGAGCTTGCGGTCGCGCGCCCGGAACACCGTCGCCATCCCGCCCCGCCCCGCCTCCCGCTCCACGACATAGCGATCACGGAGCGCCTGTCTCAGCACCACCAGCAGATCACTCATCGGGTCGCGTCGGCGAGCTCCGCAACGGTCACGATGGCCGGCGCGCCGGCGCGGAGACTCTGCAGCAGACTGTCGGCGGGCACGCTCTTCTTGAGGCGCACGCGATACTGCAGCACCTCACCCCCGGCCGATCCGGGCACCGCGCGCACGAACTCCCAGCGCTTGGCCGACGCGTCGAGCAGCGGCTCGATGACCCGGCGCGCCGCATCGGCGGGCCCCTGCACGCGAAGGTCGAGCCGCCGGAACTCCATCGGTTTCTTGGCGGGCGCGCCCTCGGGCGAGCGCTCGCGCCCATCGGAGTCCGCATCCGGCCGCGATCGCTGGCGCCGCCGCTCGGCGCGCGCCGCCAGCGACTCCAGCTGATCGGGGGTCAGCGACTTGAGGATTTGGTCGTCGACCATCGCGACGAACGCGCTGGTCCGGTTGGAGAGCGCGAGGGCCCGCTGCAGGCGCCGCTGCGCCGGCGGGCCCTGGAGGTTGGCCGGGGAGCGCCCGAAATCGGTCCACCAGAGGATCAGGATCACGACGTTGTAGGTGATCGAGAGCGCCGCCGCGAAGGCCACCGACTGGATGCCGGCCGCGAGGCCGACGCCCGTCGCGAGGAAGATGTAGACGGCGTCCTTGGTGTCCCGGAGCGTGTTCCGGAAGCTCACGGCCGCCACGATGCCGCCCAGGCTGAACGCCAGCGCCAGGCTGTTCTTCACCATGAAGACCACGCCCGCGACGACGATGGGGAGGATGACCAGCGTCTGCACTACCGACTGGCGGAACCCCTTCCGCCGCCGCGTCATTATGTAGATCCAGGTCACCGGCAGCATCAGGGCGAAGGCGGCGCCCATGGCGAAGACCTCCGACAGCGGCAGCCCGGTCGGCCCCTCCAGCACCGGGGTCTGGCCGTCGATCAAGGCGCCGCGAATGCCGGAGGAGACCTCGGCCGTCGACTGCTGGACCCCGCCGTAGATCAGCGCCCCGGCCTCGGGCACGAGGTCCAGGAACAGGGCGGTGGCGGCGAACAGCAGGATGTAGTAGGCGACGACCCTGGCGATCGGGTTCTCCGCCAGGCGGCTCAGCCCGCGATTGATCTGGTTGGCCGGCATGGAGCCCTCCCTACCCGGTGCGCGCCCAGGCGTAGCGTCCGGATTGACGAGCCTAGGCAATGTGTTAGCGTTTGACCACTAAATTGCTACAATTACGAGCTTTGCGCCACACGCGAAAGGCCGCGAATGCCGGATTCCGACCTGCTGGAGACCCAACTGCCGACCACCCCGGTCAGATCCCGGCCGGGCGGGCGGGAGGCCGACGAGCTGCCGGAGGACCTGCTCCGGGAGGCCACTCAGCGGCTCAGCATCCTGGCGCTGGTCTGGGCGGGATTGTTCCTGATCGGGCTGGTGTTGAACCACCTGGTGGCCCCGCTGCTCGACATGTCCATGCAGGACCTCATCCCGTGGGGCCGGGCGGCCGATACCGTGGGCGTGATCAGCATCGCGGTCTCGCTCTGGCTCACCTGGTACACCCGCCGGCTGTGTTGCGACCCGCATCGGGCGCTCAACATCGCGCTGGGCTACGAGATCCTGCTGGCGTTCGGCATCGGGATCGTGAACCAGTGGGACCCCCAGCGTCTGCTCGCCGGCCGACTCTCGTGGCTCTGCGTGCTGATCCTGATCTTCCCGATGATCGTTCCCAACACCCCGCGGAAGACGCTCATCACCTCCCTGATCGCCGCCAGCATGGATCCCGTGGGGATCGTGGTGGCGCACCTCCGCGGCCTCGACACGCCCAGCGCTGCCGTCCTGCTGTGGAATTACCTCCCGAACTACGTCTGCGCCCTGATCGCGGTGATCCCGCCCAAGATCATGGTGCGGCTGGGCCACCACGTGCAGCGGGCGCGGGAGCTCGGCAGCTACCGGCTGGTAGAGCTGATCGGCCGGGGCGGGATGGGTGAGGTGTGGCGGGCCACGCACCGGATGCTGGCCCGCCCGGCCGCGATCAAGCTCATCAAGCCCGAGATCCTGGGCGAGCGCGGCGGCCCCGAGGCCACCGTGATCATCGAGCGGTTCCGCCGCGAGGCCGAGGCGGCCTCGGGGCTTCAGTCGCCCCACACCATCCGGCTCTACGATTTCGGCGAGACCCGGGGCGGGACGTTCTACTTCGTCATGGAGCTGCTCGACGGGCTCGACCTGGAAACGCTGGTCCGCCGCTTCGGGCCGGTTCCGCCGGAACGGGTCATCGCGATCCTGCGGCAGACCTGCCACTCGCTCGGCGAGGCCCACGACCGGGGCCTGATCCACCGGGACGTCAAACCGGCCAATATCTACCTGTGCCGCCTGGGCCGGGAATACGACTTCATGAAGGTGCTCGACTTCGGGCTCGTCAAGTATGACGAGGACCAGTCCATCCTGGACACCATCAAGACCAACACCGAGATGACCACCGGGACGCCGGCCTACATGTCGCCCGAGATGGCGAACGGCGAGCCGATCGACCGTCGGGCCGACCTCTACGCCCTCGGCTGCGTGGCCTACTGGCTCCTCACCGGCCATCTGGTGTTCGAGGCCGAGAGCCCGCTCCGGATGCTCATTCAGCACATCCAGGCGAGTCCCGTCCCCCCGAGCATCCGGAGCGGGCGGCCGCTCCCCCAGGGGCTCGAGGCCCTCATCATGCGCTGCCTGGCAAAGAAGCCGGCGGACCGGCCGGCGAGTGCCGACGAGATCCTGGAAGCGCTCGACCGCGTAGCGCTCGACCGGCCGTGGACTCAGGCGGATGCGCGGGAGTGGTGGGCGGCGAACATCGCCACTGCGGCCGTGGAGGAACGGCAGTCGGGTCAGATGCTGGCCGTGCGGTGACCGGCGGGATTCCGGCGGTCCTGCTGATGCTTGCCGTGGCGGCACCGGTCCCGGCGGCGGCGGTACAGACCGCGGCGGCGGGCACGACGCTCGGCCGGTACGACCTGACCGCGCCTCCGACCGACCGCTGGGAGCTGCCAAAGGCACTGGTGGAGATCAGCGGACTCGCCTTCGACAGCGCGGGGCGCCTGTTCGCGCACGACGACGAACAGGCCATCGTGTATCAGCTCGATCCCGCGACCCACCGGGTGGTCAAGCGGTTCAGCTTCGGCCGGCCGGCGGTTCGCGGCGACTTCGAGGCAATCGCCGTCGTGGGGCGCCAGGTGATCCTCGCAACCAGCGACGGCGTGCTCTACGCCGGGCGCGAGGGTGGGGATGGGGAGGCGGTCCCGTATGTCACGCAAGCCACCGGGGTCGGGCGCGACTGCGAGACCGAGGGCATGGTGTACGAGCCGGCCGACCGCGCGCTGCTGTTCGTGTGCAAGGTCCCCCGCACCAGGGCGCTGTCCGGCCACTTGGCGGTGCTCCGATGGTCACTCGACCGCAAGGCGCTCGATCCGCGGCCCTCGCTCTTCGTCAAGCTCTCGGACATCGCGGGAGAGCTGAAGGGCGCCGCGTTTCACCCGTCGGAGCTCGTGCGGGTCGCGGGGAGCGGACACTACCTCGTCCTGGCAGCCCAGCAGCATGCGATCGCGGAGCTCGCACCGGACGGCAGGGTCGTGGCGGTGAGCCGGCTTCGCCGCGGTGACCACCGGCAGGCGGAAGGCCTCGCGCTCGCAGCCGACGGATCGCTGCTCGTAGCCGACGAAGGCGCCGGCCGGCGCGGCACGCTCACGGTGTACCGCCGACGCTGAGCCAGAGCGAGAACACTTCGGCGCTCTCGCCCTCCGGCCGGGTGCCATGGGGCACCACGGTTGTCACCGACAGCCGCACCCGCCCGTCCCGTGTGAAATCCAGCCGCATGAAGCCCGCGGCCTCCCGCTCGAACAGCGAGCCCTCGACCTTCCGCACCAGGCTGGAATGGCCCAGGATGCCGGCCCCGCTCACCAGCTGATAGCGGGCGTTGGTGATCTCCGGCCGGCCGCCGCGAATCACCTGCAGGTCGTGGTCGTGGCCCGAGGCCATCACGAGCGGCGGGTGCTGTGCGAAGACGCGTTCGAGCGCCCGGACCATCATCTGGTACTTGCGCCCGCTGATGTCCTGGTTCGAGATCCCCATCCGCCGCGCCAGCGGGTAGAGCGAGCCGATGACGGGCAGCGGGATCCAGAGCCACGACTCGACGTTTCGCAACGGGAAGATGTGGTCGCCCAGCGTGAACGACCCGCCGTGCTCCCCGCCGGAGCGCAGGGGATGGTGGTCGACCACGACGGCGTAGCGGGAGCCCTTGTCCCGGAGTGCGCCGAGCAGCGAATCCGTCACCTCCGTTTCGGTCCGGGTCGGGCACGGCGAGTCGGGCCCGTACGGCCGCACGTCGTTATGGACCCACCATTCGCTGTCCAGCGCGATCAGCCGGACGTGCTCGCCCACGTCGACCACCTCGGGGCCAGGGCAGCCGCCGCGCGGCAGGAGGCGCACGTCGTCGCCCCCGAACTGCCGGGTGAGACTGTCCTGCCGCCGAATCGCGTTCCAGCCGTCCTTTCCCTGGCGGTCCCAATCGTGGTTGCCCGGCACGAGGAAGCCCTGCGCCCCGCCTTTCCTGATCGCCAGGACCTGGGCCGCGAGCTTCCGCTCCGCATCGGCGCGCGTCGGATGACCGGCGGGCGGCACGCCGCGGGGATAGACGTTGTCCCCCAGGAACACGACGAACTGTTTCACCGGCCGCAGCGAGTCGGACTGGCGGGACAGCTCGTGCAGGACCGGCTCCCCGTCGTACGCCTTGCTGCCGGCGTCGCCGATGAGGAAGAGCGCGAGCTCGATGCTGTCCAGGGGGGCGACGGGCGCGGGGGTCGGCCGGGCGGGCTGCAGCGCCGGCGTACACGCGGCCGTCGCCACCGCCGCGACGGCAGCCAGCCGCGCGATGAGCGCGGCCCTACGGGCGATAGGCATAGGCCGTAATACTAGCGGTGCGGCCTGCCGCCTCGTCGCCGATGAGCAGGGTGAGGTCCGGTGCGACGGCAATGCTCTCCGGTTGCCGATGCTGGTCCCGGTCCAGGCGGCCGCCGCCGAGCACTTCGCCGCGCGGGCTCAGCTCGACGATGGTCCGCTCGGGACCCGCGACGACCAGCAGCGTTCCCGTGCGCGGGTGCCGCGCGATGCCGGATCCGTGAAACTGCCGCTTGCCGGTGGCGCGCTCGAGCGCGTCCCGGGCCACGAGCATCCGCGGGGCCCGCTCGAGGCGCCAGGTGTCGACCGAGACGGCCAGGATGATCATGCGATCCTTCCAGCGCTTGGTGCGTGCCCTCTTGCAGAGAACCAGCAGCGACCGGGTGTCGGGATCCCAGGTCAGTCCTTCCGCTTCGCATCCCGGACCCAGGCCTTGCGTCCGCCGCGCCGCCCGGCCGGTGCGGCCGTCGGGAGCGCTGCGGCCTTCGTAGATCTCGCCGGCACTGGTGATCAGGAAGACTCGCTCGCCGACGATCGCGACGTCCTCGAAGTCTCCGTGCAGTACCCGACCCCGGCCGTCACCCAGTCCGAAGCGACCCATGGGGCGCCGGGTGACCATGTCGTAGCGCCAGACGACAGCCCGCTCGTCGCCGTGGGCGAGCAGTGCGCCGTCAGGGGCGAATGCAAGGCCGGAGAGCTCGGACAGCGCGCGCGGCAGCCTGGCCCGCCAGGCCGGGCCGGCCTTCGCGTGCGGGTCCAGGTCATAGTGGGAGAGCGCGCCCACGGAAGCAGCCCGATCGGACTGCGCCGCGCCGCTCGTTGCGGGAAGCGCCGGCAGAGACAGCAGCAGCAGGAGGCTCAGCCCGCGAGCCAACGTCACGCGGCGGATTCCTGACCGCCGTGGCCCCCGGAATTGTTCGGCGTGTACTCCGCGAGCGCGCGTCCCAGGCGCTCCTGCAGTGCCTCCAGCAGCGACTCGGACGGTGTGCGCTTCTTGAGACGGACGCAATACGTGAGCATCGGCAGTCCGTCGGCGCCCCGATCGTCGCTCTCGAACGTCCACCGCTTGGTGCGACTTTCGAGCACGTCCTCGATCTCGCGGCGAGTCTCGACGTCGGTCGCCGCGTGCACTCGGAGCATGCCGTCGCGCTTGCCCTGGTTGTGCACCGGCTTCTCGGCGGCCGGGTCCAGCGCCACCGACTGCTCGGACTCGAACCACTCGGCCACCGGATTGGGATGCCGCCCGTTGTTGTCGGCAGTCAGCGCCTCGAGCATGGTGCCCCCCTTGGGCATCTCGCGCTCGCCCAGCGCGACGTCGGCGATGACGGGCTGCGAGGTGTTCCACTTCCAGAGCGCGACCACCGCCAGCACATAGAGTCCGGTCAGGGCGGCGGCGGCCTCGAGTGTGCCGACGCCGGCACCGAGCCCCACGGCGATGGCGATGACGACGTACATCGCGTCCCGGGTATCGTCCAGCGCGTTGCGGAATCGGACCAGCCCGGCGATGCCCGCCAGGCTGAAGGCGACGGCGAGGCTGTCCTGCACGATCACCAGAATGGCCGCCACCGCGATCGGCAGCACGACGATCGTGCTGACGACGGACGAATCCATCTCCTTCCGCACTCGGGTCGCGGCGTACGCCCACGCGACCGGCAGCATGAGCAGCAGGGCCCCGACCATCGCCACCACGGCGGACACCCAGCCCCTGCCGCCCCACGGCCCGGCTGCCGCGCCCCCACCGCCCTCCGTGAGCGCGCCGAGCTGGTCCTCGAGCATCGGCGGTTCGGTCAAGCCGCGCGTCTCGCGGGCCATGACCACCACAAGCGCGATGATGACGACCTGAAACAGCCCGAGCCAGACGAAGCGCGGCTTCGGCAACCCGTTGTCGCGGCGTGCGGCCGTCGACTCGGCTTTCTCCGACATGTCCCACCTCCATGTGAGATCCCGGCCGCGGGGCACGCCAAGCAGCGGGACGCTGCTCGCCGCGACCCGCTGTCCTGTGCCCTGCTGTCGTTTGATTCTGGCCAACAGGATAGCGGTCGTCCGCCAGGCAGCGCTGTGGCAGTTGTCACTCACTTCGGAGGCGCTGGGCAGCGATGAGTTGCAGTCTGCAACGCGCCGCAGGCGCGCTTGCCACCCGCTCGACACGCGCAATCTCCGGCCGGGCAGCCAGCCATCGTCGATCGATACCCTATCGCTGATTCTCCTGCGCTACAAGTGAACGCCGGCCCCAGCGCGCGCCTTCCGCACGACAACGCTTGCCTTTCACCGTGGCGCGTGGCTCTCGACCTGCCCGGCTGCTGCCTTGACGCTCCCCGGAACGCACCGGAAGTTATGCCGGTGACAGCCTCCATTCCGTCGGCACCCGCAGGCGACCGTTGCTCCGACGGCCTGCGGGTGCCTGCGTCCCTCGCGGCCATCGCCATCGC
>DASSYY010000064.1:0-8105 GCA_035703025.1 Gemmatimonadales bacterium
ACTTGCCGGCGACTCGATGTGAAGCTCATCGATGGCACCAAGCACACCGCATTCTTCCAGTGGACCAAGTTCTAGGAGGGCTCTACTGCACGCGGATCGCCTTCGGCACGTTCGTCACCACCCCCGCCACCCCCCGCGCCCACAGGCGCCGGGCGGTGGCGGGGTCGTTGACCGTCCACACGTGCACCGGACACCCCAGCCTCCGCGCGGCCGCCACGAACCCGCGCGTCGGCACGGGGAGCCCCCGGTGGCGGAGCGGCACGCTGAGCAGCCGATAGCGGGGGCGGGGGAGCTTCCGCCGGAACAGCACCGCGAAGTACAGCTCCGCGATGTCGCGCGCCGACGCTCCGCAGATGACCGGGCCCTCCCGGAACGCCTCCAGCGCCGCGTCGTCCTCCGAGGCCACCACGCAGCGGTCCGTGGCGCGCTCGTCCACCAGAACCCGGCGCACCGCCTCCTGCACCGCCGGCTCCTTCACCTCCACCAGCACCGGCATCGCCGGGAAGGCCCAGAGCACCTCGGCGAGGGTGGGGATCCGCACGCCCCGGTCCCGGAACGGCAGGGTCCGCCCTCCGTCCGGGCTGTACGCCCACCCCGCGTCGGCCGCGCGCAGCTCCGCCAGCGTGTGCGCGCGCACCAGCCCGACCAGGCTGGTGGTCCGCTCCAGGGTCTCGTCGTGTATCACCACCGGCGCGCCATCCCGGGTGAGCCGCACGTCCAGCTCGAAGGCGTCGGCGCCGTCGCGCACGGCCATCTCGAAGGCCGGCAGCGTGTTCTCTGGCGCGTGCGCCGAGGCGCCGCGATGGGCGATGACGGGCCGGGCCGAGAGGTCGAGGAGGGGATTCACGCGCGTCCCGATCAGCTGGCGCCGTAGTGGCCGCGGTGCGAGTCGCGCAGGGCGGACTTGAGGAACTTGCCGGTGGACGTCCGCGGGATGGCCGCCACGAACACCAGGTCGTCGGGCAGCCACCACTCCGGAAAGCGCTCGGCCAGGTGCCGAAGCAGCTCCGAGGGCTCGGCCGTGCGTCCCTCGCGCAGCACCACCACCGCCAGCGGCCGCTCGAGCCAGTGCGGATGCGGCACCGCGACCACCGCCGCCTCCGCCACCGCCGGATGGCTCATCAGCGCTCCCTCCAGCGCCACCGAGCTGATCCACTCGCCGCCGGACTTGATGAGGTCCTTGGTCCGGTCCCGGATCTCGAGGTAGCCGCGCGGGTCGATGCTGGCGATGTCGCCCGTCCGGAACCAGCCGTCGGCCGTGAACCAGCCGCCGTCCTCCTCGGGCCGGTAGTACGCCGAGGCGACGTAGGCGCCGCGGACCTCGAGCTCGCCCATCGAGATGCCGTCCCGGGACACGTCGCCGGCATCGTTCCGCACCCGGAGCTCGAGCAGCGCGCCGGGCACCCCCTGCTTCATCCGGACCGCGTGGCGCTCGGCCGGCGGCAGCGCCGCACCCTCGGGTGTCAGTACCCCGACCGTGCCGACCGGCGCGGTCTCGGTCATCCCCCACGACGTGATCGGACGGAGCCCGTGCCGCTCCTCGAGGCCGCGCACCAGCGCCTCCGGCGCGGCGGCGCCCCCGATCACGATCCGCCGGAGCGAGGAGAGGTCGTACCGCCCCGGACGGGCATCGAGCAGCTCGAGCACGCCGAGCCAGACGGTAGGGACACCCGCGCTGAAGGTGACCCGCTCGGACTGGCAGAGGTCGAGCAGTACCGCGGGCTCGGGGTGCGAGCCCGGGAAGACGAGGCTCGCGCCGGTGAGCGCCGCCGTGAACGGCAGGCCCCAGGCGTTGGCGTGGAACATCGGCACGACGGCGAGCACGACGTCGGCCGCGCCGATGCCGAAGCTGTCCGCCATGGCGGTGGCCATGGAGTGGAGCACCAGGCCGCGGTGCGAGTAGACCACGCCTTTCGACCGGCCGGTGGTGCCGGAGGTGTAGCACATGACGGCCGCGCTCCGTTCGTCCGGCTCGGGGAGGTCACCGGGCTCGGGTGTGGCGGCGAGCAGCGACTCGTAGTCCACCATGCCGGCGGGCGCCTGGCCGCCGTGGGTCACCACCACGATGTGGCGGAACGCGGCCCGGTCGCGGACCTTCTCCAGCAGCGGCAGGAGCGACTCGTCCACGATGACGACCTGGTCGTCGGCATGCCGCGCGATGTAGGCCAGCTCGTCGGGGTGGAGCCGGAGGTTGAGGGTGTGGAGGACCGCGCCCATGAGCGGCACGGCGAAGTAGGCCTCGAAGTGGCGGTCGTGGTTCCAGCAGAGCGTGGCCACGCGGTCGCCGGGGCGGACGCCGAGGCCGTGAAGCGCGGCGGCGAGCCGGCGCGCTCGGCGCAGGCACTCGGCGTAGGTGGTGCGGTGGAGCGTATGGCCGGCGCGGCGGCTCACCACCGGGCGCGAGCCGAAGAGCGCCTCGGCCCGACGTGCGACCGCGGCCAGGGTGAGGGGGTAGTCCATCGTGAGGCCGAGCATGGGCGCCCCTGACGCAGCGGTCATGGCCTGGGGTGCGCCGCGAAGAAGGCCCAGATCAGCGCCGTCGCGTCGATCTCCCGGGTCACCCGGCCGACCCGCGCGCCGGCCATCGGCCCGCCCGGCCACGTGTGCCCGCCGCCCTCGATGGTGTAGAGCTCGACCGCCCGCCCCTCGCGGCACCCCGCGTACACCGTCCGCCGCACGCGCGTCCCGTCGGCCAATCGATCGGGTGCGTCGGTCGTGCTCGGCGCCGCCGCGCAGCCCGCCGCCGTTCCCCAGAACGCGATGCTCCGCTCGGCCGAGAGCACCCGCCGGCGCGCCGCGCCGCCGCCGAGGTACGGCATCAGCGGATCGGTCGTCCCCTGGAAGGCGATCACGCTCACCGGGTCGGTGCGCTCGCAGCCGGGCGCCAGCTCGGCCGGCATGGCGCCCGCCACCGGGGCCACCGCCGCGAAGGTGCCGGGGAGATCGCACGCCAGCCGGTAGGCGAACATGGCGCCGTTCGAGATCCCGGTGGCGTACACCCGCCGGGGGTCGATGCCCAGCTCGCGACCGAGCGTGTCGAGCAGTGCCCGCACGAAGCCCACGTCGTCGTGCGTGGCGCTGGTGAACCCGCGGCCGTCGTTCCAGCGACCCCGCAATCCCTGCGGGTAGGCGACCGCGAACCCGGCGCTGTCCGCGAGCCGGCTGAACCCGGTGTGCGGCGCGATGCCGCTCGCCCGCCCGCCGCCGCCGTGGAAGACGAGGACCAGCGGGAGGGCGTGGCCGCGGTGCCAGGCGGGGGGGAGATGGAGGTAGTACCGCCGGGCGAGCCCACCGGTGTGAATGACGCGGAGCTCGCCGGCCGGCGCGGGGACGGCGGCGGCGGGGACGGACTGGGCGGCCAGAGGGGCGGCGCGCGTGCCGAGCGCGAGGGCGATGGCGCCCAGCGCTCGCAGGAGGCGTGGCATGCCCCAATCTAGCCGCGGGCCCTGGCGGACCGGCAACGCCGAGCGACATCGATGCAGCTTGACGTCGCTGCCAATCCGGCTAACCTGTTCTTCCCAACGACCGACCTTCCCGTCCTCAGCAACGAGCCGCCGATGCCCTCCACCCCGCCCGTCATCCTCCTCGGCCTCGACGCCGCCGAGATCGACGTGGTGGATCGCCTCATCGCCGCCGGCCGCATGCCGAATCTGGCCAGGCTGCGTGAGCAGGGCCGCTGGGGCCGGCTCCAGACCGAGCCCCCTCACTTCCTCAGCCTGGTCTGGTCCACTCTCTTCTGCGGGTCGCGCGTGGGCGAGCAGGGCTGGTACTTCAACAAGATCTGGAACCCCGATCGCCAGCGCCTGCAGTACGTCGACCCCTCGTGGCTCCCGGTGCAGCCGTTCTGGCTGTCGCTCGACCCCGCGTACCGGGTCGCGATCCTCGACCTGCCGTATGCGACCCAGCTCCCGACGCGGCCCAACATGACGACACTGCACGGGTGGCAGTGCCACGACGCGTTCGGCCACGATTCGCTGCCGCCGGATCTGTGGGCGCGGCTCCTGGAGCGGCACGGCAAGCCGCGGATGACCGCGGAAGTCTTCGGCCCTCAGACTGCCGCGACCCTGCTGGCCCAGCGCCAGGAGGTGCTCGAGGGGAACCGCCAGTTCGCCGACATCTGCCGCGACCTGTTGACGCACGATCGCTTCGATCTGTTCCTGGCCGTGTTCGGCCTGGTGCATCGCGGCGCGCACTACTTGTGGGACTTGTCGCAGATCGGCCGCGACGATGGGGACGGGCCCACTCGCGCGCTGCTGGAAGGCGGCCTGGACGACTGCTACGCGTCCGGCGACGAAGCCCTGGGCCGGGTGCTCGACGCCGCGCCGGCCGACGCGCGCGTGGTCGTGTTCGCGCTCCACGGCATGGGGCCCAACGACGGCTGGTACGAGTTCCTGCCTCGCATTCTCGATCGGATCCACCAGGGCGGTGGCGGCGCGCCGGCCAGACCCGGCCTGCTGTTCCGCCTCAAGCGGGCCCTGCCGTGGACGCTGGCGCGCCAGGTGACCCGCCGAATCCCCGCCGCCTGGAACAAGGCCCTGGTCCCGCTCTGGTCCCGTCGCATGCACGACTGGCCCGGCACGAGGTACTTCGCCCTGCCCATGGACTACAACGGCTACGTCCGCCTCAACCTAAAGGGGCGCGAGCAGCAGGGCATCGTCGACCCGGCGGACGCCGATCGCGTGCTCGCCGAAGTGGACGCCGCGCTCCGGACCTTCCGGGACATCGCCACCGGCAAGCCGGTGATCCGGGGCACGATCAAGGTGGACGAGCTGATCTCGCCCACCGCGCCGCGCCGCCGCTATCTCCCCGACCTGGTCGTGCTGTGGGACCCGCCGGGCCCGGCGTGGGCGTCCCTGGGCGTGGTCTCCGACCAGTTCGGCGAGATTCGCTTCCCCCAGGGCCGGAAGCTGGCCTCCGGCCGCTCGGGCAACCACACGCCCCATGGCTGGTTCATCGCCAAGGGGCCCGGGATCGCGCCGGGGCCGAGCGCCCGGACCTATGACACCGCCGACCTCATGCCCACCGTCTTCCAGTGGCTCGGCGCGCCTCGGCCGCCCCATTTCGCCGGCCGCCCGATCGAGGAGCTGGTCGTCGACTAGCGCGCCCCCGCGATGGCGGCGCGGTAGACCTGTTCCACTCGCGCGGCCATCTGCTCCCACGAGAACTCGCGCCGGACCTGCTCGCGCGCGGCGTCGCCCAGCGTCCGCGCCAGCGTGCGGTCGGTGAGCAGCCGCTCGATCGCGTCGGCCATCGCGGCCGTATCGCCGTCCGGCACGCACAGGCCGCTCACCTCGTGCCGCAGCGGCACCGCCGAGCCCTTGAACGAGACGATCGGCATGCCCGCGGCCATGTAGTTGAGCAGCTTCTGCGGGATGCCGGCGCTTCGGATCCGGGGGTTGACCGCGACCGTCGCGGCGGCCAGCAGCGCCGGCTGCTCCGCGAACGTGGCCCGCCGCACCTCGACGGCATCCAGCACGCCGAGCTGCCGCGCCAGCGGCTCGAAGGGGCCGAACGGCGAGTCCGTCACGATCATGAGCCGCACGTCGGCCCGGCGCGCATGCAGCACGGCGAACGCCTCGAGCATGAGGTTCACCCCCTGATAGGGGGCGAGGTTGCCGGTGAAGATGACCGTGTGACCGTCCGGCGCAGTCCCCCGCTCGGCCGGGAAGCGCTCCCACTCCACTCCGCTGGGAATGACGTGCACGCGCTCGGGCGCGGCGGCGCCGAGGGTCGTGAGCCTGTCGCGGATCGCTTCGCTGACGGCGATGATGCGGTCGGCCCGCCGGGGCAGGTGGCCGTCGAGCCACGGGGCCACCGCCCGGAGCCAGCCGCGCGGCACACCGAGCGGATAGGTGGGCAGTTCGCTCGTGAGCAGCGTGTGAGCGTCGTACACGATCGGGACGCCCCGGAGCGCGCGGGAGGCGACGAGCAGTCCCTCGTAGTGATGCGCGTGGACGAGGTCGAAGCGGTGCTCGCGATGCAGGCGGCGCAGCAGGCCCACGAGCATCGGGTCGAGCTGGCAGAGCTTCCGGACCGTGGGGCCGGGATCGGTGCGGCGATAGCTGGGGACGTCGCGGATCCGGTGGACGACGTAGGGCGCGTCGGCCACCGCCTCGCCCAGGTGGTAGGTCACGACATGGACTTCGTGCCCCCGGCGCGCGACGGCCTCGGCCATGCGCTCGATCCGGACGGGCGTGCCGCGCGGCCAGGGAAACGGGCAGGCCGCGATCATGGCGACGCGCAGGGGCTCAGTCATCGTGGAGCGCGATCGCGGTCTCGAGCTGCTGCTCCGGCTCCAGGGCCATCCGCCGATGCCGGACCACGCTCCGGTAGGCGTCGGCGAGCAGCCACACGGCGACGAAGGTCTGCGAGACGACCGTCACCCAGGCCGCCCCCAGCGCGCCGTACTGAGGGATCGCCACCAGGTTGAGGGTCACGTTGAGGGCGACGCCGAGGGCCATGATGACGACGGCGCGCCATTCCCGCATCGTGGACGACGCCAGCAGCATCGCCACCGTCGCGACGTACAGCCCCGGCACGCTCAGGTACAGCACCCGCAGCACCTCGGCCGAATCATCATAGGTGTCGGTGTAGACGATCCGGATGATCGGCAGGGCCAGCAGGGCCACGAACCCCCACGCCGCCACGCCGAGGACGGCCATGCCGGCGAACATCTTGTGCATCAGGCGGCGGAGGTCGCCCCACTGCTGCCGGGACGCGAGTGCCGCGCACACCGGGAGCAGGATCAGGGTCAACGGCCGGACCACGAACTGGGACGCCTCGAGCAGCTTGGCCGCCGCCTGGTAGCGGGCCACCTGCTCGTACGGCTGCAGGTAGCCCAGCATCACCGTGTCGGCGCCGAAGTGCACCAGCCCCGCGACCGAGAGCACGAAGAGCCAGACCGACTCCTTGAAGACGCGCTGCATCCGGCGCCACCCGCTGCGGAGCCGGATGGGCCCGATCTTGAGCCGCGTGATGCCGGCCGCCACGCCCAGCAGCACCGCGCCGCTCAGCACGTGGGCCCCGGTCATCCACGCCAGCCCGCCGCCGGTCAGGGCACCGGCGGCCACCGCCAGCACGAGCGCGACGAGCGACGCCCCGAACGCTACGACCGTGTACCCGATCTGGTGAAGCCCCTGGAAGAGCGAGGAGTAGGTGCGGTAGATGTCCTTGCACACGCTGAACACGGCGATGGCCGCGGCCACCGCCAGGGCGTCCGGCTTGGTGACCGCCACCCAGGCGGGCAGGAGCACGAGATACGCCGCGACGAGGGGCAGGCGCGCCGATAGCACGGCCTCGAGCCGGCGCCGGGCGCCCGCAGGCGCGGCCGCCACCCGGCGCGACAGGTCCGTGCTGGCGCCCAGGTCCGTGGCCAGCACGGTCACCCCGCAGAGGGTGAGGGCGAACATCAGCTTGCCGTACTCCGCCTGGGACAGCAGCCGTGCCATCACGGCGAGCACGACGAAGCCGAGCACCTTGAAGGCCAGCTGCGAGGCGAAGGCGATCAGCAGGTCGCGCCGGATCTTCCCCTGCTTCATGAGCCGCGTCCGCCCGCCAGGCGCCAGTTGAGACTGGCGACCAGATCGAGCGCGCGCTGCGCCGCGCCCTCGAGCGCGGAATGCCGCCATCTCGGGTTGAAGGGAAAGGGGCCGGCGGTCAGGACCTCGAGGTCCCGGCGTCGCCGGCTCGCCCGCATGTCCCGGCGCACGCGGCGCACATGGGGCAGCATCCGGACCGTCGATCCGGCCGCCCAGAGCCAGTGGCCGATCCAGCCCTTTCTGACCGCGCCGAGCAACTGGAGGGTCTCGAACACGGCCAGCGCCGGCGCGAACCGGAGCAGCGTGCCCGGCTGGTACAGCATCAGGAGCGTCAACCAGCGGTTGCGGATGGTGTGGCGGATCCGGAAGGGGGTGAAGCGTCCGGTCTCGCGGACCGAGAGGCCAATGGTGCCGGCCCGGTGCAGGCAGCGGGCCGCCGGCACGATGAGGGAGTCGAACCCCTGGAGGCTGGCTCTGAGGCCGAACTCATGGTCCTCCAGATAGATGAAGAGGCCCTCGTCGAACCAGCGCCGGTCGCCGAAGCGCGCCCGGTCCACCATCACGCAG
>DASSYY010000054.1:0-30631 GCA_035703025.1 Gemmatimonadales bacterium
GAGCCGGCCGGTGTGCACGATGGAGAAGAGCGGCAGGTCCGCCGGCACGGCGCCGCGAAAATCGTCTTCGTCGTAGCCGTTGGGGATGACGTACATCGGAGGCCGGTCGGCGACCGCCACCCGGGAGAAGGCGTAGTCGACGATGTGGGCGTCCACCGCCACGACCGCCGCCGCGTCCCGGAGCATCCGCCCTTCGAGTCGCCGCTCGAGCTCGGCCAGGGGCACCGGCCGCCGGGGGGCGTAGTGGTAGTTCGTCCAGGAGTCGCGGAAATCGGCGACGTACGGGATGCCGAGGCGCGCGGCGACAGTGTGCGCGACGAGGATCGCGGTCGGGGGTAACGAGGTGCCGACAACGGCGTCCCACGGCGCCGCGCGCCCACGCCGCAACGCCGCGCGCACGGCAAACGGGTACCAGAGCGCCTGCGAGTCGGGGATCAGCCAGGCCTTGGGATGAAGGACCCCCCGTCTCCTGACCCGAGCGCCGGCCCCGCCGGACGCACCGCCGCCGCTCGATCCGCCGTAGAACATCGAGAACTCCGGGGCCCGCGACCGGATGACCTCCACGCCGGGCACCTGGGAGAGCAGGGTCGGATCCTCGGTCAGACCGGCGGTCGGCTGCGCGCCGGTCAGCACCGTGGGGCTCCAGCCGAACTCGGGCAGGTACTTCACCAGCTTCATGGCGCGCTCCACCGACACGTGGCTGGTCGGCGGGAAGTTCCGGGTCACGAGGAGGACGTGTCGCATGCGGCCTAGCTCACGGTCTCGCGGGCGCCCGTACCGTCGAATCGGCGCGCCAGCTCGCCGGCGATCGCGGCCACGTCGAACTCCGCCTCCACTCGGCGCCGGCCCGCCCTGGCGAGCTCCGCCCGAAGCGTCATCGAGCCGAGGACTCGGGCCAGCGCGTCCTCCAGCGCGTCGACGTCCCGCGGCGGAACCAGGAGGCCGGCGTCCCGCTCGAGCAGCTCCGGCACTCCCCCGACGGCCGTCGCGACCACCGGCACACCGTAGGCCATGGCCTCGACCAGGGCCACGCTCAGGCCCTCGTGCAGGCTCGGGAGCACGACGCAGTCCACCTGCCGCTCGCGGTACATCGCGAGCAGCTCCGCGTGCGGCACGGTATCCAGCATCCGCACGCGGCCGCCGAGTCCGAGCTCGCCGATCCGACGCTCTACGGCATCCCGCTCGGGGCCGTCTCCCGCCAGCCAGAGCTCGAACCCGATGCCGCGTGCGGCAAGCCGCGCGGCCGCGTCGAGGAGGTAGCCGTGCCCCTTGATGGGGACGAGCCGCGCGGGACAGAGCAGGATCGGCCGGGCGCGCGACGGCACGCCTTCGGTGGGCGCGGGCGGCAGCGAGACGCCCATGTGCACCACGACGGCGCGCTCGCGGGCATCCGGCGTGAGCATCGGCCGTGCGGTCTCCAGCATCTCCCGCGCGATGAAGCGCCCGAACCTCGCCGATCGCAGCTTCTCGGACAGCAGGTTGTTGAGCAGCACGTCGTAGCGGTGCGCCGTGAAGCTCCAGGGGATGCCGCTGGAGGCGCTCGCGCCCATGGCGAGCGTCGCCGTGAGGTGCGCCCAATGGGCGTGGATGTGGTCGGCGCCCCAGCCCCGGGCGACTCGCGCGAGCCACAAGCCTTGCGCGGTGGCCACTGCATTCGAGTAGGCGCGGCGGCGCGGCCGGGTCCGGCGGAGACGCCAGAACGCGCCGATGGTCCGCCGCGGCGTGCGGGCCAGGGCGGCAGCTACGGCGGCCAGGACCGCGCCGCGGCCGGGCAGCCGCCGCGTTCGGGACAACAGGGCGTCGACGTTGTCGTGGACCACCGGCTCGTGCGAGAGCCTGGGGACGATCAGCAGCTCGTGGCCGGCCGCGAGCAGGGCCTCGACCTCCGGCACCACGAAGGTCTCGCCGGTGCCGAACGGCAGCCGCTGGGTCACGTAGACGATTCTCACGGGGCCGCGGTCCCCGCGGCCGGACCGGGGCCCGGACGGAACAGACGCGCGGCGGTCGCCGACCGGAGGACGACGACGTAGTACGCCGGGAGCGCCAGACCTGCCGCCACGATCGCCAGCCGGCCGCTGCCGCCATAGAGCGCGGCCGCCGCCGGGAGCAGGCAGACGGCGGCCAGCGCCAACAGTCGGGCGGCGGGGTCGAGCAGGCGGACGATCGAGCTGTGGCCCGCGTGCAGGTCGCGGGCGATCGACGCCAGCGAGATCACGACGCCGCTCGCCGAGAGCAGCCCCACGGCCAGCATCGGCGAGCCCCGCCTGGTGCCGATGATCAGGGCCCCGAGCCGAAGCGTGAACTCCCCCAGCGTGAAGGCCAGCGCCGACCCCTGCCACTCCCGCACGCTCAGCAGGCCGGCGAGCGGGTTGCTGACCAGCCAGACCACGAACCACGGCGCCAGCGCCTGGGCATAGCGGCCGGCCTGCTC
The DNA here is from genome assembly GCA_035703025.1 of Gemmatimonadales bacterium. Classification (GTDB taxonomy): domain Bacteria; phylum Gemmatimonadota; class Gemmatimonadetes; order Gemmatimonadales; family GWC2-71-9; genus CAVVWJ01. Next base: position 2,432 of record DASSYY010000054.1, read on the forward strand.
CCACTGATGGCCCATCACCATGCCGAAGAGCTGCGGGCCGGCGAGACCGACGAGGCCGAACACCGGCAGCCCGCATCCGAAGAGCGCCAGCGCGGTCCGCTCCGTGAGGCGGCGGAGCTGCTCGGGCTCGCGAGCGAGCGCCGATGCCCGGGCGAGGAAGACCTGGGCCACCGCCTGCGCCACCAGCATGGTCGGCAGCACCAGCATCTTGTAGCTGAGCGCATAGAGCCCGGCCGCCGCGGCGCCGAAGCTGGCCGCGAACATGATCGACGGCAGTTGCAGGCTGCCGACGTTGAGCAGTCCGGACCAGGTCGTGAGCAGGGGGAACCGGCGGTAGCGCCCCGCGGCGGCGGCGAGGCTCGCCCGCGTGACCCGGGCGAACGGGCGGTCGCGCGAGGCCAGCAAGGCGAGCCCACCCCCGCCCGCCACCCGTCCGATCACGTCGCCGATGAGAAGTCCCGGCGCCCCCAGCTTGAGGACGCCGAGCCCGAGCTGAGCGACCACCTGTCCCGCGCCCTGGCTCAGCTTGGTGCGAGCGATACGGCTGAAAGCCCGGCGCCGAATGGCCCAGTAGGAGAGTGCCTGATAGGTGCCCGCGCCGAGCAGGCCCACCGGCAGCAGCCACAGGAAGGGTCGGAGCTGCTCGACGTTCGCGCGGGCGACGAAGGCGTCACCCACGAGCCACACGAGCAGGGCCACCGCCACCACCATGCCGGCGAGCACGAGCAGCGTCAGGGCGAGCACCGACCCGGCGACGTCCTCATCCTCCGGCAGCGGGATAGCCGATTCGTAGCGGAGCGAGGCCAGCACCAGCAGCACGGTCAGGGTCGAGGAGTATACCGCGAGCGTGCCGTAATCCGCGGGCGTGTAGAGCCGGGTGAGCAGCGGCGTCGCGAGCACCAGCATGAGCTGGGCGATCGCGGTGCCGGATGCGAGCGTCACCACGTGCCGCGCAAACCCTCCCCCCGCCCGGCGCCAGCGGAGCAGAGGGAAGAATCGCGGCCGAGCCGACGGCTCAGGCATGGTGTCCGGGGTCGGCTGTGGGGGTGTCGGCACTGTACCACCTTACCGCCAAGGGTCGTCCGGGGGCGTGACGGCTGTCACCCCGGGGTGTCGCTCGGCGGGCTGGTGGGCCAAATTGAAAGGATGGACGCCGATCTCGAGCAGGACACGGCGGGACGGTGGGACCGGGCCCGGCGGTCGCAGGCGCGCCGGCCCTGGCTCGGGCTGTTCTTTACGGTGGTGGTCCTTCCGATCCTGATCGGGGCCGCCGTAGTGCTGATCGCCGGCCGCGGGGTGGCGTTCGAGGTGGTCCGGCGGCTCACGGCCCGCAAGTTCCCGGACGTCCAGTGGATCGACCGCGCCGAGCTGGCGCGGTGGCGGGAGGACCCGGGCCGCACCGCGCCGATGGTGGTCGATGCCCGGACCGTGGCGGAATACGAGGTGAGCCACCTGCGGGACGCGATCCGCATCGACGCCGGCCGCCCCAGCCTGCGTCCGCTCGCGGCCCGCGCCAAGAACGATCCGATCGTGGTGTACGCCTCGGTGGGCTACCGCGGCGCCCGGCTGGCGCACTGGCTGGCCGGCCAGGGATACACCAACGTGCGCAACCTCGCCGGCGGCATCTTCCAGTGGGCCAACGAGGACCGTCCGGTCTTCCGGGACGGCCGCCCGACCACGGAAGTGCATCCCTATGACCGGCGCTGGGGATACGCCCTCGAATCGCGGTTCCGGGCCGCGGTCCCCGACGTCGAGACCCCGTTCGCGGCTCCCTGACCCCGGCGCTCAGGAGATCGACGGCGCTCCGCGTCCCTCGTCGTCGTCGTCCGCCTCTCCGCTCCGGTTCCAGATGTCGGCCGTCAGCTTCCAGACCCCGTCACGCTGCCGCTTGAGGCACATGACGTACTTGCCCGAGTCCGCCGGCTCCTCGTCGGTGGCGGGCAGGTTATACCGGCCCACGAGATACCCCAGATTGCCGTCGACCTCGACCGTCAGGGTAGACACCTCGAGCCCCTCGTCGGTGCCCTGGCGCCAGAACTCCCCGATGGCGGCCCGGCCCCGGACCGGCTCGTGATCGGGCGGCAGCAGCACGGCGTCGTCCGCATACAGCGAGGCCAGCGCCTCGGCGTCCCCCTGGTTCGAGGCGTCCACGTAGCGCTGGACTGCCGCCTCGATGGCCTTCCGGGAGCCTGCCTCCCCCTGGCTCTGGCCCTGCCCGCAGGCCGCCACGAGGGCCAGCGAAAGGGTCACAACCGGCCATCTGACGGCCCAAGCTGTCATTCTGGCGCTAATCTTGCTAGATTTATCGGTCGTTCCCGATTGGTCTGCTTGGCAGGCCATCATGTTTACCCTCAAACTGGATCTTTGTGGCTCGCAGATCACGCAACCGAAGCGCCGTTTCCACCACCAGCTTTCGCCGCTCACCCGGCCGCTCCATGCAGTCCCACCGCGACTGGCTCCTCGACCTCCACGGTTCGGTGTGCGCCTATTGCGGGACCGAGACGCCTCCTGAAATCATCACGCTGGACCACGTTCGTCCCCGCCGTGGGCAGACCGCCTACGACCGTCCGGACAATCTGGTTCTGGCCTGCAGGGAGTGCAACGCGGCCAAGGCCGATACCCCGCTGGTCGCCTTTCTGATGCAGAAGCGCGCCCGCGGCGTCTATCTCCTGCACTACGGTGAGCACCTCTCGGACCCGCTCAAGGAGCTGGCCCGTCAGGCGTCCGAACGGCCGATGCTGCCGAAGGACTGAACGGCTGGGCGAATGGAGACGAGGGAGGGCGGCCGAGCATGGCCGCCCTTTTTGCGTCCGGAAGTTGTGGGCGCGGCAGGTCACAGACGTACAGGGTTCAGGCGTGTTAGGATGAACCTCGTCACCGTGGGCTCCGAGCGACGCACTCGGCCCAGCCTATCCAGCCAGGAGGTGTTCGATGGCCCGATCCAGGGAATCCAGCGTTCGACAGGACATCATCAAGGGCGCCATCGCCGGGGCCGTCGCCACATGGGTGATGGGCAAGGTGACCACCGCCATGTACGAGCGGGAGGACCGCTGGGTCCGGCGGGCGGAGGACGACGTGCGGGGCGGCAAGACCTCCTACGGCGCCGCGGCCGACAAGGCCGCCCGGCTGGCAGGGACCTCCCTCGGCCCGGAGCAGCGGGAGCAGCTCGGCTCGGCCATCCACTGGGCCCTGGGCATCGGTGCCGGGGCCGCGTACGCGGTGCTCCGCCGCCGCTTCCACTCCATCGGCCGGACCGCGGGGCTCGGCTTCGGGACCGTCTTCTGGGCGGTGCTCGACGAGGGATTGGTTCCCGCGCTCGGCCTGACTCCCGGCCCACGTGCGTTTCCGTGGCAGACTCACGCGCGCGGGCTGGCGGGCCACGTCACCTTCGGAACCGTCACCGACGGGACGCTTCGCCTGCTCGACGCTGTCGCCTGATCGCTCCTCCGCCGATCCGGGACGCAAGAAAGGGCGGCCATCTCGGCCGCCCTTTCCCCTTTCAGCCCTCCGGCGGATCAGCCCTTTGCCTCCCCCGCCAGGACCATGGTGGGCAGCAGCGGCGGGCGCCGGGTGCTGTCGAGCGCCTCCCGGATGATGCGACCCTGCTCGGCGGCGTGCGCGGCCGGATAGCCTTCGGCCGGGCTGGCTCGCTCCGGCCGGCCCACGTAGCCGACGTGGATGCGGGCCGAGGCCAGCTCCTCCAGCTTGGGTGCCAGATAGGTCCATGCCCCCATGTTCCGCGGCTCTTCCTGTACCCAGATGAGCTCTTCCAATTGGGGATACCGCGCGAGTACCGCGCGCGCCTCGTTCCAGGGGAACGAGTAGAGCTGTTCCAGCCGCACCAGCGCCGGCCGATCCGACGTCAGCTTGTCGGCCTCGGTCAGGAGGTCGTAGTACACCTTGCCTGTGCAGAGCACCACCCGGCGGATCTCGCCAGCGCGCTCCGCAGCCCAGGGGTCGTCCAGGATCGGGTGCCAGCGGCCGCCGGCAAGCTCCTCGAGCCGCGAGCTGGCCTGCGGCAGACGAAGCAGGCTCTTGGGCGTCATCACGATGAGCGGCCGCTGCCGGTTGCGCCGCGCCTGGCGGCGGAGCAGGTGGTAGTACTGCGCCGGCGTGGTCGGGTTGGCCACTCGGATGTTGCCTTCCGCCGCGAGCTGCAGGAACCGCTCGAGGCGCGCACTCGAGTGCTCCGGGCCCTGGCCTTCATAGCCGTGCGGCAGCAGCAGCGTGAGCCGCGTGGTCAAGCCCCACTTGGAGAGCCCCGCGCTCAGGAACTGGTCGACGATGACCTGGGCGCCGTTGATGAAGTCGCCGAACTGCGCCTCCCACAGCACCAGTGCCTCGGGCGCCGCGGCGCTGTAGCCGTACTCGAAGCCCAGCGTCGCGAGCTCGCTCAGGGGGCTGTTGTGCAGCTCGAGCGGGGCGAGCGCGCCGGGGAGGCGCTCCATCGGCGTGAGCCGCTCGCCGGTGGCCACGTCGTGGAGCACCAGGTGGCGCTGGCTGAAGGTGCCGCGCTCGGTGTCCTGACCGGTGAGCCGGACCGGCACGCCCTCGGTCAGCAGCGAGGCCAGCGCCAGCGCCTCGGCGTGGGCCCAGTCGATCCCGCCCTCGGGTCCCAGCGCCGCGCGCCGCCGCTCGAGCTGCTTGCGCAGCTTGGGGTGCACCGCGAACCCGTCCGGCCAGCTCAGCAGCTGCTCGTTGAGGGCGACGAGGAACTCCGCGGCGAGCGCGGTGTCCACCTCCAGCCCGGGTCCCACGGTCTTGTGCTGCGACTCGGGCGGCGCCCCCCGGCTCATGCTGGCCTTGAAGCCCTGCTGGATGTCCACCAGCCGCTGGTAGGCTTCCGCCGCCCGGCGGTCGGCCTCGTCCTGCGTGAGTACCCCGGCGGCCACCAGCGCGCGGGCGTAGAGCTCGCGGGTGGTGGGCAGCGCCTTGATGCGCTCGTACATCACGGGCTGGGTGTAGGCCGGCTCGTCGCCCTCGTTGTGCCCGTGCCGGCGGTATCCGACGAGGTCGATCAGCACGTCTTGATGGAACTTGTCCCGGTAGGCCATGGACAGCCGCACCGCGCTCAAGCAAGCCTCGGCGTCGTCACCGTTCACGTGGATGATCGGGATGTCGAAGCCCTTGGCAAGGTCGGACGCGTACCGGGTCGAGCGCGCATCTTCCATGTCGGTGGTGAAGCCGACCTGGTTGTTGGTGATGATGTGGAGCGTGCCGCCCGTGCGGTAACCCTTGAGCGCGCCCAGGTTGAGCGTCTCGGCCACGACGCCCTGGCCAGCGAATGCCGCGTCGCCGTGGATGATCACCGGCAGCGCCGCCGTCGGGTCGTGGTGTGCGTCGCGGCCGCGGCGCTGAGTCTGCTTGGCGCGGGCCCGGCCGTCCACCACCGGCGCCACGAACTCGAGGTGGCTGGGGTTGGGCGACAGGGTGACGGTGATCGACTTGCTCTTGCCCGTCCGGTACGCGCCCTCCGCGCCGTGGTGGTACTTCACGTCGCCGGTGCCGCCCTCGGGCGTGAGCTGCCCCGCCTCGACGTGCCGCCCGCCCTCGAACTCGGCGAAGATCGTCTCGTACGGCCGCCCCACGGTGTGGGCCAGCACGTTGAGCCGACCGCGGTGCGCCATGCCGATCACGACGTCGCGGGCACCGCTCTCTGCCGCGCGGTCGATCGTCAGGTCGAGCATCGGCACCAGCATGTCGACGCCTTCGATCGAGAACCGCTTCTGGCCGAGGTAGGCCTTGTGCAGGAACTTCTCGAGCGTCTCGACCTCGGTCAGACGCTGGAGCAGCTTGTGCTGCTCGTCAGGCGGCATCGGCTGGCGATAGGCGCCGCTTTCGATCTTCTCGCGGAGCCAGACGCGCTCCTCGTGGGTCGAGATGTGCTCGATCTCGTAGGCCATCGTGCCGCAGTACGTGGCCTGGAGGTAGGGCAGCGACTCCGCCAGCGTGCGGCCGGGGACGGCGATCCGCAGCACCTTCGACGGAATCGCCGCCATCACTTCGGGCGTGAGTCCGAGCGGCCCCGGGTTGAGGGCCGGATCGCCGATCGGAGGTGTCCCGAGCGGGTCGAGGTGCGCCGCGAGGTGGCCGTGCATCCGGAAGGCCTTGACCAGGGCCATGGCCGCGGCCACGTGGTAGAGCATCTCCGGTGCGACCGGGCCAACGCTCTCCTGGCCGGGCTGGACGGCGGGCATCGGGCGCGAGATACGATACTCGGCCTGCCCGAGGCCCAGGCTCTCGGCGATCAGCTCGTAGAAGCCCTGGTCGCCCTGGAGCAGGTGGTCCACCGTCGCGAGGAAGGCCCCCGACTCCGCGCCCTGAATGACGCGGTGGTCGTAGGTGCTCGTGATGGTCATGACCTTGCTGATGCCGAATTCGCGGAGCCGCTCCTCGGGGACCGCCGAGAACTCGGCCGGGTAGCCGATGGCGCCCACGGCGATGATGCTGCCCTGGCCGCCCATGAGCCGCGGGACCGACGCGACCGTGCCGAGCCCGCCCGGATTGGTGAGCGACATGGTGGCGCCGGCGAAATCGTCAGGCATGAGGCGGTTGGTACGCGCCTTCTCGACCAGTGCCTCGTACGCCGTGTGAAAGGCGGCAAAGTCCATCGTGTCGGCGCGCTTGATCACCGGCACGACCAGCCCGCGGCTGCCGTCCTTCCGCTGCACGTCCACCGCCAGGCCGAGCGCGACACCTTCGGGGGCCACCCGGTAGGGGGTGCCGTCCTGCATCATGAGGGTGTGGCCCATCACCGGATGCTGCTTGGTGGCCTGGACCAGCCCATACGCGATCAGGTGGGTGAAGGAGATCTTGCCCGCTTTCCCGGCGGCCCGCAGACCCTGATTCAGCCCACCCCGCTTCTGCTCCAGGACGCCGACGGGCAGCACGCGGAATGTGGTAGCGGTGGGGACGGCCAGGCTCTCGTTCATGTTGGCGACGAGCTTGGCGGCGGGGCCCTTGATGGCGGAGGCGCCGGGCGGAAGCGGGGTAGGGGCCGATGTCGGGGCGGGGGCCGCTGCCGGCGGCGCGCTCGGGGTGGCCGGAGCCAGGGCAGCCGCGACGGCAGGCCGCGGGGCCGCGGCGCCGTTCCCGTCGGGCCGCTCCCCCACGATGCCGCTCTCGAACAGGCGGCGCCACTCGGGGCCCACGGCTGCCGGATCCCGGAGGAATTCCTCGTACATGACCTGGGCAAAGCCGGCGTTGGCCGTTTCGAACACGTTCGGATCCACGACGTCCACCATCCCGACGGGTGAGCACGGAGCAGGGGGCCGGCGCGACCGGCGCCTCTGGAGTGGGAGGGCGAAAGATAACCGTCCGGCAGGGGGTTGGCAGCACTGTCTCGGGGTGTGGAGTCCATGCGCGGGGGGCCTGGACGTCCTCATAGGTCACACGGGTGCGACGCAGCGTAGCCCGAGGGTGCCATCCCCTACGTGGGCCGTCATCCCGGGGCCAGTGAAGGCCTTGCCGGCCGACTTCGACGCCGCACCGGCTTTCCCTGCCCGCAAGGAGCGATCGTGACATCTCGTGCATGCCTGGCAACCACCATCCCCATCGCCCGCGCGCTCAGTCTGGCGCTCGCGGCCCTCGCGGGTTGCGGCGGCGGGGATCGCGCGGCGCCGGACCCGCCCGAGCTCGTGATCGCCAAACCCGAGGTCGGGAGCGGCGACGCCCAGGTGGCGGCCGCGGGCACCATGCTTCCCGAGGACCTCCGCGTCGTCGTTACCAGCGACGACCTGCCCGTCGCCGGGGTCCAGGTGGCCTGGGCAACCTCCGAGGGTACGGTGACGCCCGTGCTGGACACCACCGACGCCGGGGGCGTCAGCACGGCGCGCTGGACCCTCAAGCGTCTGTTCGCCCAGCAGGTGGCCGGCGCCTCGCTCGTGGACGGAGGCGCCACCCCGGTCCGCTTCACCGCGATCGCGACCCCCGACCCCAACGCGCGCAACACGGTACTGGTGCGCGGCGATGGCGAGAACCGCTTCGACCCCGCCGAGATCACCATCGCGGTGGGCGACACGGTCAACTGGCTCTGGCCCCAGGGCAGCGAGGGGCACAACGTGGTGCCCGACGACGGCGACACCCCGCCACAGTCCGGGCCGCTCGGCGGCTACCCCAGGTTCCACAGCTTCCGGTTCGCCGCCCCGGGCGTGTACCGCTATCACTGCATGGCGCACGGCGCCGCCGGCGGGGTCGGCATGTCGGGCACGGTCAGGGTGCTGGCGTCGCCGGGCCCCGTGCCGTGAGGCCGGCGGCCTTGCGGATGCCGCCGGACCGGGTAAGGTCAGGTTTCGGACTTCAGTCGCATCATTCAAGGGGGCGTGACATGCAGATACAGGCGGGTCGTACGTGGGTCTTCGGGGTCGCAGCCGCGCTGCTGGCCGGGGCCTGCGGATCCGACAACACGAGTCCCGAGTCGCGTCCGATCATCGCGAAGGCGGCGACCAAGAGCGGCGACCTGCAGAGCGGGCCGGTGAGCCTGGCACTGCCCAACGATCTCCGCGTGGTGGTCACCCGCGACGGGGCGCCGGCCTCCGACGTAACGGTCACCTGGTCCACCGGCAGCGGCAGCGTCGCGCCGACCAGCGATCAGACCGACCTGGACGGATTGAGCACCAGCACCTGGATTCTGGGCAGCACGCCGGGCGTGGTAACGGCGACCGCCAGCGTGCCGAATGCCACCGGGTCGCCGGTCACCTTCAGCGCGACCGCCACCCCGCCCAGCGGACCGGGTGGGACGATCGTGCAGGTTCTGACGGAAGGCGGGACACGGTTCGAGCCCAAAGACATCACGGTCACCGTCGGCACCACGGTGACGTGGGTCTGGGGGACCAATGCGGTAGGTCACAACGTGGTGCCCGACAACGGCGACATCCCGGCCACGAGCGGCGGCCTGGTCAGCGCGCCGCACGACTACCAGTACACCTTCGCCGAGCTCGGCACGTTCGCCTACCACTGCCTGGCGCACGGCAACGTGGGCGGCGTCGGCATGTCCGGGACGGTTACCGTGGTGGCGACGGCGCCTTGAACCGCGCGCGGGCGGGTGAGCCTCTTACCCGCCCGCGAACGCCACGTACTTCGCGGCTTCCTCGTCCACCCGGGTCTCGTCCCACCCCCGCTCCCGCGCCATCAGCTCCGCCACCCGCCGCGCCGCCGACACGCCCCGGTCCGTCGCCTCGTAATAGAGGTGGATGCGCCGCACCATCACATCCTCGACCGTCTGGGCCATCTCGCGCCGCACCGCGTGCACCACCTCGGCCTCGACCGCCGGATGGGGCGGCACCAGCCGGCGGAGCAGGCGCCGCTCGCCGGCGCCCAGGTTGTAGATCCCGGCGGCCTCGGTGCCGTAGTGCCGGAGCAGGTGCTCGACGCTCTCGGGCGCGACGCCCAGCTCGAGACCGCGCTCGCGGAACTGCGCCAGGTCGGCCGCCTCCCCGCCGGGCAGCGGGTCTTCGTCGGTGCGCGGGCCGTCGGCCTTCGGCCGCCCGTCCCGGTACCGGAGCTCGCGGGCCGCCCGGTCCACCACCTCGGCCGCCATCGCGCGATAGGTGGTCAGCTTGCCCCCCACCACCGTGATCATCCCGCCCGCCCCGTACACGATCGCGTGCTCCCGCGTGCGGCTCGACGCGGCCTTGTGGTCGCGGTCCGCCAGGAGGGGGCGGAGACCGGCCCAGGACGCCCGCACGTCCTCGACGCTCAGCCGGGCGTTGGGGAAGCGGGCATTGGCCGAGCGCAGCAGGTACACGATGTCGTCGGCGGAGACGGTGAGCTTGTCCGGCGCCTCCGAGGTATCCGTGTCGGTGGTGCCGATGTAGGAGAGCTCGCCCCACGGCAGGATGAAGAGCACCCGGCCGTCGATCGGGCTGGTGAACACGATCGCCTCGCGGTGATCGAGCCGGCTCCGCTCCACGACGATGTGGACGCCCTTGGTCGGCTGGAGCAGGGGCGCGGCGCCCGAATCCTCGAGCACCCGGACTTTGTCCGCCCAGGGCCCGGTGGCGTTGACGACCACGCTCGCGCGGACGGTGCCGCGGGCCCCGGTGAGCCGGTCTTCGATCTGCGCGCCGACCACCCGGCCGGCGGTGCGCTCGAGCGCCCGGACGGCGGTATAGTTCCCGACCAGCGCCCCGTGATGGACCGCCGAACGGACCGTGGCGAGCGTGAGCCGCGCGTCGTCGCACTGCGCGTCGTAGAACCGGGCGCCGCCCAGGAGTCCGCGCTCCCGCAGCATCGGCTCCGCCTCGAGCAGGGCACGCTTGCCGAGCATGCGGTGCGTCTTCACATTGCGGAACAGCGCCAGCGCGTCGTAGAGCCACATGCCGGCGGCCAGCCGCCAGAGCGGAATGCGGTCGCCGCGGTGCAGCGGAAACACGAACGGCAGGGGCCACACCAGGTGCGGCGCGATGCGGAGCAGAACCCGCCGCTCCCGATTGGCCTCGAGCACCAGCTTGAAGTCGCCGGTCTCGAGGTAGCGGAGCCCGCCGTGCACGAGCCGGCTCGACCGGGAGCTCGTGCCGGAGCCGAAGTCCTGCTGCTCCACGAGCACCGTGCGCCACCCGCGCATCGCCGCGTCGCGGGCCACCCCGGCGCCGGTGATGCCGCCCCCGATGACGAGCAGGTCGGCGGGCTCTGCCGTGAGCTGCTCGAGCGTCGCTCGCACCGAGGACCGATTGCCGTGAGTCTGCCCCCCGTGGCCCGGATGCCCCGACCCAGCACCTGGTATCTCTGGCACGCTCATCGGATTCGGGCGGGGATGCGGGTGCTCGATCTGGCCTGCGGCGAGGGGCGCCACAGCCTGGCGGCGGCGAGGCTCGGGGGGCGCGTGACCGGCGTCGACCGGGACGAGGCCCGCCTGGCCACGGCCCGCGAGCTGGCCGAGGCCGAGGACCTGAGGGTCGACTGGCAGGTCGTCGATCTGGAGGGGCCGTGGCCGGCGCTGGGCGATTTTGATGCGGTTCTGGTCTTCAATTATCTTGACCGTGCGCGGATGCCCGAGATCCACAGGCTCGTGGCTCCCGGCGGATTGCTGATGATGGAATCGTTTCTGACCGGCCAGCGCGAGCTCGGCTGGGGTCCCACCTCGGATGACCACCTGCTGCGCCCGGGCGAGCTGGCCCGGCTCGTGGCGCCGCTCCGGATCCTGCACGGCCGCGAGGTGATCGAGCCGGTCGATGCCGAGCGCTGGCGTGCGATCGCGAGCGTGGTGGCCTGTCGCGAGTGAAAAGTACAGCCACGTCGGCGCAGCCGCTTCTCCCACTTCATCGATAGGTCGACATGCACGACTCCCGGCTCGGGCGGCGGGTGGCCATCGTGGCCGGCCTGCGGACGCCGTTCGCCAAGAGCGGCACCGTCCTCCGCGACGTCTCCGCGACGGCGCTGGCGCGCCACGCCGCGCGGGAGCTGCTCGTCCGGAGCGAGCTCGACGGCCGCGAGATCGACGAGGTGATCTTCGGGCAGGTGGTCCCGTCGGTGCGGGTGCCCAACGTGGCGCGGGAGGTGAGCCTCCTGCCGCAGCTCCTGCCCAGCGTTCCCGCCTACTCGCTCAACCGGGCCTGTGCCTCCGCCGCCCAGGCGATCACCAACGCAGCCGACCAGATCGCCCTCGGCCATGCCGACGTCGTGCTGGCCGGCGGCGTCGAATCGCTCTCCGACATTCCGGTGCTCCACTCGCGGCGCTTCAGCCAGATCCTGGTGGAGGCGGGCAAGGCGAAGAGCGTGGGCGGCCGCCTTGCCGCGCTCGCGCGCACCCGGCCCCGCGATCTGGTACCGGTTACGCCCGCGGTGGCCGAGCCGTCGACGGGCGAAACCATGGGCCAGTCGGCCGAGAAGATGGCCAAGGAGAACGGGATCACCCGCGAGGCGCAGGACCGGCTGGCGCTGCAGAGCCACGAGCGCGCCGCGGCCGCCACCGCCGACGGGCGCCTCTCGGCCGAGATCGCGCCCTGGTTCGGCGGCCGCGGCATGGACGAGATCATCGCGGGCGACAACGGCATCCGCTCGGACACCTCGCTCGAGGCACTGGGGCAGCTCCGCCCGGTGTTCGACCGGCGGTACGGCTCCGTCACCGCCGGCAACGCCTCGCCGCTCACCGACGGCGCGGCCGCCGTGCTGCTCATGGCCGAGGACAAGGCCATCGCGCTGGGCTACGAGCCGCTGGCGTTCCTCCGGAGCTACGCGGTGGCCGCGGTGGACCCGGGATGGCAGCTCCTGATGGGGCCGGTCTACGCGGTGCCGCGCGCGCTCGAGCGCGCCGGGATCGCCTGGGGCGACCTCGGCCTGGTCGAGATCCACGAGGCGTTCGCCGCTCAGGTGCTCAGCAACGTGCAGGCGTGGGGGTCGCAGGCCTGGGCCGACCGGCTCGGGCTCCCGGGCCCCGTGGGAGAGGTCGACTGGGAGCGCACCAACGTGATGGGCGGCTCGATCGCGATCGGGCATCCGTTCGGGGCCACGGGGGCCCGGCTCGTGACCACGCTCGCGAACGAGATGCGCCGGCGCGACGTACAGTTCGGGCTCATCTCCATCTGCGCGCAGGGCGGGATGGGCTCGGCCCTCGTGCTGGAGCGCGACTGATGTCCGCCCTCGGCACCACCGTCGAGGACGGCATCGCGGTCGTCACGTTCGATCTCCCCGGGGAGCCGGTCAACAAGCTGAGCGACGCGGTCAAGGTCGAGTTCGAGGCGCTGCTCATTCGGATCCGCGACGACGAGGGCATCCGCGCCGCCGTGCTCATCTCGGGAAAGCCCGACAGCTTCATCGCCGGCGCGGACATCGAGGAGTTTACCGCCCTCACCACCGAGAGCGCGGCCGAGCGGCTGAGCTTCGAGGGCCAGGAGATGGTGAACCGGGTCGAGACGCTGGCCAAGCCGGTCGTCGCGGCCATCCACGGGGCCTGCCTCGGCGGCGGGCTCGAGCTCGCGCTCGCCTGCCACTACCGGGTGGCGACCGATCATCCGAAGACCCAGCTCGGCCTGCCCGAGGTGCAGCTCGGCCTCATTCCGGGCGCCGGCGGGTGCCAGCGGCTCCCCCGGCTGATCGGGGCGCGGGCGGCGCTGGAGATGATCCTGACCGGCAAGAGCGAGCGCGGCGCCAAGGCGCTGCGGCTGGGCCTGGTGGACGAGCTGGTGCCGCCGAGCATCCTCCGCGCCACGGCGGTGGCGGCGGCCGGCCGCCTGGTGCGCGACGGCCTGCCGCGCCGGGCCCCGAAGACCGGCCTGCAGGGCCTGCTGCTCGACCGCACCGCCGCGGGCCGGCGGCTGGTGTACCGGGCCGCGGAGAAGAAGGTGCTGGCCAAGTCCGGCAGCCATTATCCCGCGCCGCTCCGGGCGCTGGAGGCGGTGCGCATCGGCCTGGAGCAGGGGATCACCGCGGGGCTCGCGGCGGAGCACCGCGCCTTCGGCGAGCTCGCCGTGGGCGAGGTGTCGCGGAAGCTGGTGCAGGTGTTCTTCGCCACCGCCGCGCTCAAGAAGGACGACGGCATTCCGCCGGGGATGGCGGTGCCGCGCCAGATCCGCCGGCTGGGCGTCGTGGGGGCGGGCTTCATGGGCGCCGGGATCGCCGGCACCGCGGTGGCCAACGTCGAGGTCGACACCCGGCTCAAGGATGCCGACCTGGCTCGCGTCGGGAAGGGCATCAAGGCCGCGACCGGCATCCTGGCGGAGCGGCTCAAGCGCCGCCGGATCACCCGTCCGCAGTTCGAGCGTCTCAGCGCGATGGTCTCCGGCGGCGACGACTACCGCGGGTTTGCCCGCGCCGACCTCGTGATCGAGGCGGTCTTCGAGGACCTCGACCTCAAGCGGCGGGTGCTCGCCGAGGTGGAGGCGGCCGTCCGGCCCGAGACCATCTTCGCGAGCAACACCTCGACCATCCCCATTCGCGACATCGCGGCCCACGCCATCCGGCCCGAGCGGGTGCTCGGCATGCACTTCTTCTCGCCGGTCGAGAAGATGCCGCTGCTCGAGGTGATCCCGACCGACGACACGGCGGCCGAGGCCATCGTGACCGCCGTGCGGTTCGGCCGGCGCATGGGGAAGACCGTCATCGTCGTCGCCGACCATCCCGGCTTCTGGGTGAACCGCATCCTCTCGCCCTACCTCAACGAGGCGGCCATCCTGATCTCGGAGGGCGTGCCGGTGGAGGTGATCGACCGCACCATGACCCAGTGGGGATTCCCGGTCGGCCCGGTGGCGCTGCTGGACGAGGTTGGGCTCGACGTGGCGCAGAAGGCTGGCGGCGTCATGCACGCCGCCTTCGGCGACCGGCTTCAGCCGCCCGAGACTCTCGCGCGGCTTCTGGCCGACGGCCGGCTCGGCCGGAAGAACGGCCGCGGGTTCTACCGCTATCACGACGGCCACAAGGCAGGCGTGGACGACACCATTTATCCGCTGCTCGGCATCCGCCCGGTGGAGGACGCGGACACCGGCGTCGTCGAGCGGCGCCTGGTCCACGCGATGCTCAACGAGGCCGCGATGGCGCTCGACGAAGGCGCCGTGCGGAGTGCCCGCGACGGCGACGTCGGCGCCCTGTTCGGTATCGGTTTCCCCGCCTTCCGCGGCGGCCCCCTCCGGACGATCGACGACCTCACCGCGACGCGGGTCCTGGAGGCGCTGCGCGACCTCGAGGACGTGCATGGGCCGCGGTTTGCCCCCGCCGTGAGCCTGGTCGAGGCGGTCACGCACGGCACCCGCTACTACCCTGCCTGAGCCGCGTCGCGGCGGAGCGGGCCGGATGGTCGTGCATCTGCTCGCCGTGCTCGCCGTCGCCTACCTCATCTTCCTGCTGTTGCTGCGCCTGTCGGAGAGCCGGCTGCTGTACGCACCCGGCTCCGCCCGGACCCTCACGCCTCCGCCCGCCGCACTCGGCCTCGCGCCGGTGCGCGTCGAAATCGCGGCCGGCGACGGGGTCACGCTGGTCGCGTGGATCATCCGGGCGCCCGGCCCCGACGGCGGAGGGCCCTGGCTGCTCATCTGCCACGGCAATGCCGGCAACCTGAGTGAGGCCGGACGCCCGGCGCACTATGCCGGGCTCCGCGCGCTGGGGCTCAACCTGCTCGCGTTCGACTACCGCGGCTACGGCGAAAGCGGCGGCGCGCCGACCGAGGCCGGTCTGTACCGCGACGCGGAGGCCGCGTATCGATACTTGCGGGACACCCTGGCGGTGCCGCCCGATCGCATCGTCCTGTTCGGCCACTCGCTCGGTTCGACGGTGGCCGTGGAGCTGGCCACGCGGGTGCCGGTCGCCGGGATCATCCTCGAGGGCGCGCTGACGTCGGTGACCGCGCGGGCTCAGGAGGTATATCCCTACGTGCCGGTGCGCTGGATCGCCCGGAGCCGCTTCGCCTCGCTCGAGAAGATCGGCCGGGTGCCGGCCCCCAAGCTGTTCCTGCACGCGCGGTGGGACGACGTGGTGCCGATCGCCCATGGCCGCCGGCTCTACGAGGCGGCGCCGCCACCCAAGACGTTCGTGACCCTGGCCGGCGGCCACGGCGACGCGTTCGAGACCGACTCCGCGGCCTATTTCGGCGCCATTGCCCGGTTCCTGGGCACGCTGCCGACCGCGGGATCGGGCGGTCCGTAGGGCGCCCGCCCGCGACTTGTGGATCGGGGACCGTGCGGTTCCCTTCAAGGGATACCACAGGCACCGATGTCCGAGGTCCGAACCCGAGCCGGCCGTGTCCGACATCATCACCCGTCTGCGCAAAGCCCTGGGCGATCGCTACCTGATCGAAGAGGAGATCGGCCGGGGCGGCGCGGCCACGGTGTACCTGGCCGAGGACGTCAAGCACGCGCGCAAGGTGGCGATCAAGGTGCTGCGGCCGGACCCGCCGGCGGGGTACGAGCCGCAGCGGTTCCTCCGCGAGATCCGGATCGCCGCCCGCCTGGCCCATCCCCAGATCCTGCCGCTGCACGATTCGGGTGAGTGGAAGGGGCTCCTCTGGTTCGTCATGCCCTATGCCGGCTGCGACACCCTGCGCGACCGGCTGGAGCGCGACGGGCCGCTGCCGGTCGACGTCGCGCTCCGGATCACCCGGGCCGTCGCCGGTGCGCTGGGGTACGCCCACCGCCTCAACGTGATCCACCGCGACATCAAGCCCGAGAACATCCTGCTGCAGGAGGGGGAGCCGGTCATCGCCGACTTCGGCGTGGCCACCGCCGTCTCCGCCGCCGGTGTCGACAACGTCTACATCACCGACCACGGCTTCGCCGTCGGCACGCCGGCCTACATGAGCCCCGAGCAGGCCAGCGCGGAGAGCGGTGTCGACGGGCGGACCGACCAGTACAGCCTGGCCTGCGTGCTCTACGAGATGCTGGCCGGCGAGCCGCCATTCGCGGGGACCGGGGTGCGGGCCACCATGGCCCGCCACGCGATCGAGGCGCCGGTCCCGATCCGCACCCGCCGCCCCACGGTTCCCGTCGCGGTGGAGCGCGCGCTCGATCGGGCGCTGGCCAAGTCCCCGGCCGAACGGTTCGCCACCATGGCCGACTTCGTGGCCGCGCTCGTGGACCCGACGCTCGACGTCGTCTCGGCGGTCCAGACCGGCGGCGATTCCCGGGCGATCGCCGTGCTGCCGTTCGTGAACGCGAGTGCCGATCCGGAGAACGAGTACTTCAGCGACGGGATCACCGACGAGCTGATCACCGCGCTCACCAAGGTCGAAGGGCTGCAGGTGGCGTCGCGCACGTCGGTCTTCGCGCTCAAGGGAGTGCGCGAGGACGTGCGCGCGCTGGGGTCGCGGCTCAATGTGAGTGCGATCCTCGAGGGGTCTGTGCGCCGGGCCGGCCAGCGGCTTCGGATCACCGCCCAGCTCACCAGCGTGCGGGACGGGCGGACCCTCTGGTCGGAGCGCTACGACCGCGAGCTGGCCGACGTGTTCGCCATCCAGGACGAGATCGCGCGGACCATCGTCGATACCCTGCGTGCCACGCTGCTCCAGGACCTCGGCGACCCGACGCCGGTGCGGTACCGGGCCAACCTCAAGGCCTACCAGCACTACCTCAAGGGGCGCTACATGTGGAACCGGCGCACACCGGCGGCGATCGCCGAGGGGATCCGGTACTTCGAGGCCGCCATCGCCGAGGACGCCGGCTACGCCCTCGCCTACACCGGCCTCGCCGACTCGTACGCACTGCAGATCGACTATCGCGGCGCCCCGGTGCGCGAAGGGCTCGAGCGCGCCCGCGCCGAGGCCCAGCGGGCCCTCGCGCTGGACGAGACGCTGGCCGAAGCGCACACCTCGCTCGCCTGGGTCACCTTCATCTACGATTGGGACTGGCCGCTCGCCGGCCAGCACTTCCGGCGGGCGATCGAGCTCAACCCTCACTACTCGGTCGCCCGGCAGTGGCACAGCTGGTTCCAGATGTCCATGGGGCACACGGAGCTGGCACTGGCGGAGGGCCGGCAGGCGATCGCGCTCGACCCCGCGTCGGTCTCGATCCGGCGGAGCCTCGGGTGGCTCTCCTACTACGCCCGGCAGCCCGAGCAGGCGTTCGAGCAGCTGCGCCGCGCCGTGGCGATGAACCCTACGGCGGAGGAGAACCACCGGCTGCTCGGCCTCACCTATCTGCAAGTGGGACAGTGGGACGAGGCGGCCGCGGCGTTCCGCGAGGCCCGGGCGATCTCGGAAAGCCCCGCCCTCGCCGAAGCAGGGCTCGGCGTGGTGGCGGCCGCGCGGGGCCGGCTCGAGGAGGCCCGTGGCATCCTGGCGGAGCTGGAGGCGCGGCAGCGGCAGGCGTACGTCTCGCCGGTGGCGCTGGTGATGATGTATGCGGCGCTCGGCGATGCCGACCGGGCGTTCGAGTGGCTCGACCGCGCCTACGAGGAGCGCCGGGGGTGGCTGGTCTACCTCAACGTCGAGCCCATGCTCGACGGGCTCAGGGCGGACCCGCGGTTCCGGCGGCTGGTGGAGCGGATGCGTCTCGCGTAGCCGCCGCTGCGCCCGGGCGTGTAGGTTGCGACATGCACCAGATCGTCACCGACGCCGACCTCGATTCGCTCCTCGCCGCCCCGCTCGCCGTGCTCTACAAGCACAGTCCGATCTGCCCCGCGAGCGATGCGGCGTACGATGAGATGCGCGCCTTCCGGCGCATGCGCGCCGTGCCCGTCTATGTGGTGGATGTCATCCAGCACCGCCCGCTGTCCCGGGCGCTCGCCGAGCGAATCGGCGTGCGCCACGCATCGCCCCAGGCGATCATCCTGCGGGACGGGGTGGTCGCCTGGCATCGCTCGCACTATGAGATCGAGGCCGGCGCCATGACGCGGGTGGTGGATCACCTGACCGGTGGCGAGGGGGCGCCGGCCGGGTAGGGCGGGGCTAGCGCGCCCGCGCCGCCCGGCGGTAGGCCGAAGGGGAGAGCCCGGTCTCGCGCCGGAACACGTTGGAGAAGTGGCTCTGATCCGCGAATCCCGCCGCGAGCGCGATCTCGGCCAGGGGAGCGTCCGTTTCCGCGACCGCGCGCGCGGCCCGCGTCACCCGGAGCCACCGCACGTAGGCGCCCACACTGCAGCCGTAGGCCTTGCGGAATCCGCGGGCCAGCGTCACGGGATGCACGCCGACCAGCGCCGCGAGGTCGCTCAGCGTTCCGACGGCGCCGGGGTCGTGCAGGTAGCTCCTCGCGTCGGTCAGCCAGCGCGGCAGCGTGCCGGTGAGGCGCAGCTCCCGCTCTCGCGCCGCCCCGGCGAGGATCTCGAGCAGGAGCCCTTCGATCGCGAGCGGCGCCGCGGTGTCGCGCCGGCGGAGCTCGCCCGCGACCCGCCACGCCAGCAGCGCCAGCCCGTCGTCCCGGAAGCTCGCCCGCTCCTCCAGCACCGTCGCGTGTCCGCCCAGACTCTCCACTCGGGACGCATCGGCCTCCACCAGCAGGCCGTGGGTCTCCTCCCGGCCGAACCGGTTCCAGTGCGGCTCCCGGGCGGGCGTGATCTTGAGGGTTCCAGGCGTACACTCGAGGGTGGCACCGGAGAAGCTCTCCGTGAACGTGCCGGCGTAGACGAAGCACAGCGTGGGGCCCGGATGGGTGTGCCACGGCAGGGCACTCCCGGCGGGGTGATGCCCTTCCCGCAGGATGAAGCCGCCAACGCTGGTCGTGTGTTCCTCCATGCACCCTGCCCCTCATCGGATGTCTGAAGATGCTGCCCCGGCTCCGCCCACACAAATCCGCTCCGGCCCTTCAAGACCGTCAACTCCGCCCCGGCTAAGTATGCACGCTGGTTTGGAGTAGTTCGGATCCTGGCTGAAGGGGAATGCGTATGCGCGGACAGTCGTTGCTTGCGGGCGTTGGTCTGGTCTTCCTTCTGGGCGCGTGCGGCGGCGGCTCGGACGTGACCAGCCCTACCACCAGCGGGCCCAATACCGTGACGGTCGGCAACAACTTCTACTCGCCCGCCTCGCTCACCGTCCCGGCGAATACCACCGTCACCTGGGCGTGGGCCAGCGGCGCGGCGACCCACACCGTCACCTTCGACAACGGCGGGCCGACATCCCCGCAGCAGAGCTCGGGCACCTTCGAGCACGCCTTCGGCACGCCGGGGACGTACACCTACTTCTGCCAGATCCACGGCGCGAACGTGATGCACGGGACGATCGTCGTGACCGGTGCGGGGTCCGGCTCGGGCGGCGGCGGTATGGGGGGCGGGGGGACCGGCGGTGGCGGGGGTGCGGGTTACTGAACGTGCCGGAGCAGGCGGACCACCGCCTGCTCCTCCTCGCTGAGTCCGGCGCCGCTGCCCTTGGGCGATCCGCCGTTCTTCAGCGCCTCGTGCAGCGTGCCGGCCTGGTAGGTCTCCAGCACAGCCGGATGGACGTAGTACTTCCGGCACACTGCGCGCGTGTTGTTGAGCTGCTCGGCGACCTGGTCGATGGCCTTGAGGATGGCGGCCTTCGCCTCGCGCTCGCTGGGCGCGGGGCCGACCGCCTCCAGCGCGGCCACCGCCTGCAGGGTGCCAGCCCAGGTCCGGAAGTCCTTCGCCGTAAACTCCTCGTCGGTCAGCTCGCGCAGGTAGTCGTTGACGTCGCCCGACCCGATCGACACCCGCTTGCCCTCGTCGTCCAGATACTGAAACAGATCGGCGCCCGGCACGGCCTGGCACCGTGCCACGATCCGGGCCAGCCGCCGGTCGCTCAGCGAGACGCGGTGGGTCTTGCCGCTCTTTCCCCGGAACTCGAAGCGGAGATTCGCCCCCGAGATCTCTACGTGGCGGTCCTGCAGCGTCGTGAGCCCGAACGACCGGTTGTTCCGCGCGTACTCGCCGTTCCCTACCCGGATCGCCGTGCACTCGAGCAGCCGCACCACCGTAGCCAGGACCTTCTCCTTCGGCAGGCCGGGCCGGGCGAGGTCCTCGTCCACCCGCTTCCGCAGTGCGGGGAGCGCGTCGCTGAAGGCCAGCATCCGGCCGAACTTGGTCTCGTCCCGCACCTCACGCCACTTCGGATGGTACCGGTACTGCTTCCGGCCTCGCGCATCGCGGCCGGTGGCCTGGATGTGGCCGCTGGGGAGCGGGCAGATCCACACGTCGGTGTAGGCGGGCGGGATCGCGAGGCTTCGGATTCGCGCCAGCGTCGCCTTGTCCCGGACGAACTTCCCGTCCGCGCCGATGTAGCTGAACCCCCGTCCCGCGCGCCGGCGGCGGATGCCGGGCGACGCGTCGCTCACGTATCTGAGACCGGCCGCCTGCGCCGACTCCAGCGGGTCGGAGGACTGCTGCTGCTTGGGCCGGCGGGTGGGCATCGAAGGTTCCGCAGTTCGTGTGATGGCGATCGGGCACCGGCCAAGATCCTTCGGGACGGACGGCAGCACCGTGGGGTGGGACACAAACCGGCGGGTTCGCCCGCGGCAGACGCGTAAAGTGACGCCAGTCACAGGGTTGCATAAACATTCACCGCCGCGCCGCCCTCTACACTCCGCCGCCCGCTCCGGCTAGCTTCGGAGCGGTTTTTGCGCGGTCGCGGCCGCCTCCCAAGCTTCCGACAAGGTGCCATCGTGATCATGCGACAGGGCCTGCTCTGGCTCTCCGAGCGGCAGGGCGTGTTCAACTTCGTGCGCCGCAACGGCCTCGCCCGGCGGTTCGCATCCCGCTTCGTGGCGGGCGAGTCGATCGATCAAGGGGTCGAGGCGGCCCGGGAGCTGAGCCGCCGGGGAATCACCGCCTCGCTCGACCTGCTGGGCGAGAGCGTGTCGGCCGAGGCCGAGGCGGTCGCCGCGCGCGACCAGTACCTCCGGATGCTCGACCGCATGGCCGCGAGCGGGGCCGAGGTCAACGTGTCGGTCAAGCTGACGCAGATGGGCCTCGACATCGCGGAGGAGCTCTGCGTGGCCAACATGATGGCCATCCTGGAGAAGGCGGCCGCCCTGCACGGGTTCGTCCGCCTGGACATGGAGAGCTCCGCCTACACGCAGCGCACCCTCGACTTCTTCCGGACCCGGCTGTTCGAGCGGTTCGGCGCTCACTGCGGCGTCGTCATCCAGTCGATGCTCCGCCGGTCGGAGCAGGACATCGAGGACCTGATCGCGATGAAGGCGCGGGTGCGCCTCTGCAAGGGCGCCTACCTCGAGCCGCCGGCGGTCGCCTTTCCCGACAAGGCCGACGTGGACCGGAGCTACCTGCGGCTGATGGAACGGCTGCTCGCCGCCGGCAACTATCCGGGGCTCGCCACCCACGACGAGGCCATCATCGCCCACGCGCGCGAGTTCGTCCGGCGGGAGGGAATCGGCAGCGACCGGTTCGAGTTCCAGATGCTCTACGGCGTGCGGCGCGACCTGCAGGAGAGTCTCCGCCGGGCGGGGTTCCGGCTCCGGGTCTACATCCCCTTCGGGACGCAGTGGTATCCTTATCTCATGCGGCGACTGGCGGAGCGGCCCGCCAACATCGCCTTCTTCCTCGGCAACATCGTGCGGGAGTCGGTACCGGGACGGTGAGCGAACTGACGCTGGGCGGCTATATGGCCAAGCACGAGCGGGCGGCGGCCTTCGGCGGCAGCGACGGCCACGCGTACTCCGTGGCCATCTACGTCGACGAGGAGCCGGACGTGCGCGGTCTCTACGGGGCCGCGCTGCTGTTCGTGCGCTGGTCGTCGGGGGGCGACCGCCCGGTCGGCCACGTGGAGACCGATACCCTCGCATGGGGCCGCACCGAGGCCGAAGCCGAAGAGCGCCTCAAGGCGCTCTCCCTGTACGACGTCAAGGCCGCGCTCGACGAATCGATCGCCCGCGCGCCAGCGGAGTGGTGAGTTCGCTGCTCGGCACCGTGCTCGAGCGCGACGGGTCGGTCTATCGGATCGCGACGGCGGACGGGGAGATCCGGGCGGTGCTCGCCGGCAAGGCCAAGCGCGACACCACCCGGGTCGTGGTCGGCGACCGGGTGCGGCTCGAGCCCGATCCCGAGGCGGAGCTGCACGCCATCGTGGGCGTCGAGCCCCGCACCGCCCTGCTCGAGCGGCGCGTGCCCGAGGGACGCGGCGCCCGGCCCGTTGCCGCCAACATCGACCAGGTCTTCGTCGTCACCGCCGCCGTCGATCCGACTCCGATCCCCCAGCTCATCGACCGCCTGCTCGTCGTGGCGGAGGCCAACGAGATCCCCGCCGCGGTGGTCGTCAACAAGGTCGATCTCGACCCGGGCAGTGCGCTGATCGCCCGCTTCCGGAAGGCCGGCTACGCGGTCTACGCGACGAGCACCCGGTCAGGCGAGGGGATCGCCGAGTTCGGGGCTGCGCTGGCGGGGCGCATCTCGGTGGTCACCGGCCCCTCGGGCGCCGGCAAGTCGAGCCTCCTCAACCACCTGCAGCCGGGCCTCAAGCTCCGCATCGGCGAGCTCAGCGCCAAGGTGCGCCGCGGCAAGCACACCACGGTCTCCGCGGTCATGCTGCCGCTCGATGCCGGGGGCTACCTGGTGGACACGCCGGGGTTCAGCGAGGTGGGGTTGTGGGGGATCGATCCGGGGCAGCTCGACACCTGCTTTCCCGAGTTCCGGCCGGTGCTGGGCGACTGCCGCTACGCCGACTGCCGGCACCGCAGCGAGCCGGGGTGCCGGGTCCGGGAGGCGGTCGAGGGCGGCGCGATCGCCCGGGACCGGTGGGAGAGCTACCTGGTGCTGCTCGAGGAGCTGGAGAGCGCGCCGCGGGAGTGGGAGTAGGGCAGGCGGGCAGGCGGGCAGTTTGACTGCGAAGCGTGTGCTGGCTAGAACGATCGGGCTGTTACCGACCGCCTGACCGCCCGTCCGCCTGCCCGCCCTTCTTCTTCCACCGATCCCGGTCCCGGGTCTCCACCTTCGCCATCATCCGATCGAACGCGGCCTGCAGGTCGATCCCCTCGCGGTTGGCCATGCAAATCAGCACGAACAGGATATCCGCCATCTCCATGGCGAGGTCGCCATCGGCCTCGTCCGGCTTCTTCGTCTTCTGGCCGAACCGGTGATTCACCTCGCGCGCCAGCTCGCCGACCTCCTCGGCCAGCCGGGCGAGATTGGTGAGCGGATGGAAGTAGCCCTCCTCGTACTGGCTGATCCACGCGTCGACCCGCCGCTGTGCGTCGTCCAGCGACATCCTAGCGCGCGCCCCCCACGGGCTCGGCGACGGCCGGGCGGCCGGCCTCGAGCGCGCGGATGAGCGCCCGCATGAACTGCGGGAGATCGGCCGGCGTGCGCGAGGAGATCAGGTTGCCGTCGACGACGACCGGGCTGTCCTCCCAGACCATGCCGGCGTTGACGAGATCGTCCTTGATCGCGCCGACCGAGGTGCCGCGCTTGTTGCGGACGATCCCGGCCGAGATCGGCACCCACCCGGCGTGGCAGATGAACGCGACCGGCTTGTCGGCCTCGTAGATCTGGCGGGTGAGCTGGAGCAGCTTCTTCGACCGGCGCATGATGTCCGGCGCGTAGCCGCCGGGAATCACCAGGCCGTCGAAGTGATCGGCGCTGAGATCCTCGACGTCGGCGTCGACGGTCAGCGGGTAGCCCCGCTTGCCCTGGTAGGTGCGCTCGCCGGTGCCGGCGACGACCGTGCGCGCGCCTTCCTCTTCGAGGCGGATCTTGGGGTACCAGAGCTCGAGGTCTTCGTAGAGGGGACCGGCGAAGAACAACACGGTCGTGCCTTGCAGTCTCATGGGGTGCTCATGCGGCGGAAGATCCTGGCCGGGGCGGGGTGCCCCGGCCGCTCCGCTAAGTATAGCGGTGGATCCGCAGACACTCGATGGTCGCTCTTGCAGAATCCATTCTCCGCGCGGAGATTCTCCGATCCGATGCGGGCCACGGACTTCGCGCGGTGTCGGCCCGCCGCCGATCGCTGCCGCCTCCTGCGCACTCCCGCGTCCGTTCCGCCGACTTCGGAGCTCACCCATGCGATCCCGCGACCGCATCCTCGCCAACCTCGAGTCCATCTACCGCGAGAACTATGACCGCGCGAAGGAATCGGGGGATCGGGGCCGCATGACCGACCTCGACAGCGCGTACATGCGGGACCAGCTCATGCTGGAAATCCTGCTGGACATTCGGGACCTGTTCTCCGTCGCGCCCGCCGCCTCTGGCGGCAGCGCTCTCGAGAAGCTCGAGGCCCTCCGCCGGCTCACCAAACTCCGCTAAGGCCGCCATGCCCGCTCTCCGCCCACTCCGCCGCGCGCTCCCGCTGCTGGCCGTCGTCGTCGGCTGCCGTGGCGCGCCCAAGGTGAAGCCGGCAGATCTCGTGGTCTACGGCCGGATCTGGACCGGCGACTCGGCCGCGCCCTGGGCGGCGGCGCTGGCAGCCTCGGGCGATACGGTGCAGGCCGTGGGCGACAGCGCGAGCATCGCGCCGTACGCCGGGGCCGGGACCAGGGTGCTGGCCAACGGCTCGGCGATGGTCGTACCGGGGTTCATGGACGGGCACACCCACTTCACCGACGGCGGCTTTCAGCTCGCCAGCGTGGACCTCCGGCCGGCGAACACGCCCCGGGAGTTCATCGCGCGGCTCAAGGCGTTCGCACTCGAGCGGCAGCCCGGCGAGTGGATCCTCGGCGGCAACTGGGACCACGAGCGCTGGCCCGGGGCGCCGCTGCCGCGCCGCGAGTGGATCGACTCGGTGACGCCCAACAACCCCGTCTTCGTCTATCGGCTCGACGGGCACATGGGGCTGGCCAACAGCGCGGCGCTCAGGGCGGCGAAAGTGTCGCGCGCCACGCGCGACATCGCGGGTGGCGTCATCGTGCGGGACCGGCGCACCGGCGAGCCCACGGGCGTGCTCAAGGACATGGCGATGGGCCCGGTGGAGCGGGCCATCCCCACGCCCACCGACGAGCAGCGCGACGCCGCCCTCCGGCGCGCGCTGGCCTATGCCGCATCGAAGGGTGTCACCGCCTTCGCCCACGTCAGCGTGGTCCCCGCCGATCTCGGCACCTACCTGCGGGCCAAGGCGGCGGGCGCGCTCACGGCGCGCGCCGCGCTCTACTTCCCGCTGGAGACGTGGCACGCCGTCGCGGACACCGTGAAGGCGCTCGGCCGCGGCGACGACTGGGTCTGGATCGGCGGCGTCAAAGGCTACGTCGACGGCTCGCTCGGCTCGACCACCGCGCTGTTCTACGCGCCGTACGAAGACGACCCGAGCACCGCGGGCGTGCTGGTCACCCCCGAGGACTCGCTCCGGGCGTGGGTCGGCGCCGCGGACTCGGCCGGGCTGCAGGTGGCGGTCCACGCGATCGGCGAGCGCGCCAACGGGCTCATTCTCGACATCTACGACAGCGTGGCCCGGGCCCACGGGCCGCGCGACCGCCGGTTCCGGATCGAGCACGCCCAGCACCTCAGGCGCCAGGACATCGACCGCATTGCACAGAGCGGCGTCATCGCGTCGATGCAGCCCTATCACGCGATCGACGATGGCCGCTGGGCCCAGAAGCGGATCGGGCCGGAGCGGATCAAGACGACCTACGCATTCCGCTCACTGCTCGACCGGAAGGCCCACCTCGCCTTCGGGTCGGACTGGACGGTCGCGCCGATCGATCCGCTGCTGGGCATCTATGCCGCCGTCACGCGGCGGACGCTCGACGGCAAGAATCCGGGCGGGTGGATCCCGCAGGAAAAGATCACCGTGGAGGAGGCGCTCCGAGCCTACACCAGCGGCGACGCCTATGGCGTCTTCGCGGAGCGGCGCCGAGGCCGGCTCGCGCCGGGCTACAAGGCCGATCTGGTGCTGCTCGACCAGGACCTGACCCAGATCCCGCCGGAGGCGATCGAGCGGGCCACCGTACGGGTCACGGTGGTTGGCGGGCGTGTCGTATATGAGGCTCCATAGCGCCAGGCTGCGACAAAGATAGGCCAAGCCCACCAGTCCGGTGTCGCGTTCCCGGACGCTTGCTCGATACGGCACTGTCGCCTGCCAAGCGGTCCGACACTGTCGCGTTTCTAGCGGCTTGACCCACCCGCGCTCGAGCGGCATCTTCGACCCGATCCCTCCCCACAATCGAATTCACGCCGGTCGCCCTGGAGGGCTGCCTCGGTGACGTACGCCGCGACGCTCGAGTCCGCGCGCCACACGCCGTCCGGACTCCATTCGAGCCTGCTCACGATCGCGCTCGCCTGCGCGTCCCCGCTGTTCGCGCCGACCGGGCTCCGGGCGCAGGACGCGGCCGCGGTCGCGCCGAGCTACGAGTCCCGCTTCGCCGAGGTGATGGCCCTCGGCACCGCTCCTGCCGGCGTCGCCGACGTGAGCAACCTGGTGCTCCAGCGCGATCTCGCGCGGTTCACCCTCAAGAGCGGGAAGCTGTACCTCCTGGCGCCGATCGGCGGGCGCACCGTCGGGGCCGTCTTCCGCGGCAGCGGCGTCTTTTCCTTTGCGCCTCCCTCACCGATCGAGCAGCACCGCCTGGCCCGCTACGAGAACAAGACGGCGCTCGAGGCGCCGTTCACCGATGTCCTGCTGCTGTTCGCCGACACCACCATGGCGGAGCTGCGGGGACTCAGCTTTCACACCGAGGCGCCGCCGAGCGAGGTACGCGATCGGGTGCGCGACGGGCTCAAGTACCTGAGCGACGAGGATTCGAAGACCTTCGATCCCGACCTCATGGGCACGCTCCTCAACGGCGATACCACCGATCTCTTCTACGCCCACATCCGGCGGCAGGGCGCGGACCCGCTGATGTTCACCCTGAACCCGCACGAGGTCGAGGCCGTGAGCCTCAGCGGCAAGGCCACGCGCTGGTGGGCGGAGGACCGGGAGGTTCTCTCCCAATTTCCCCGCCTCGGCCGGCCGCGCGACGCGCAGCTCACCGGCGAGCGGACCGATCCGGCGGAGATTCGCCGCTACGTCATGACCGTCGACCTGCCGCAGAGCGGCATCGGCGAGATCGCCTTCGCGGCCACCGCGAAGGTGGAGATCACGGCCAGCAGCGCGGTCGGCCCCTGGGTGGCGTTCGAGCTGTTCGACAAGCTGAAGGTGGACTCGGCGCGCTGGGACGGCGGGGAGGCGGCGACCGTCTTCAAGGGCAAGGACAGCCGGTACCTCTGGGTCCGGCTCGCACCCCGGATGCAGCCGGGCGAGGTCCGGACGCTCGTCCTCGCGTACCACGGGGACCTGATCGAGCGGATGAGCGACTTCTTCCGCATCAAGACCTCGGTGGCGTGGTACCCGCTCTCGCTCGAGGGCCGGACCCTCGCCACGTTCGACCTCACGTTCAACACGCCGGACAACTACCTGCTCGCCAGCGTCGGCGAGCGGGTCGATTCCAGCCGCGCCGGCAAGATCATCACGACCCGGTGGGTCACGTCCGAGCCGATCCGCAACGCGTCCTTCAATCTCGGCCTGTTCAAGGACTACACGGTGAGCGAGGCGGGCATCCCGCCGGTCACCGTCATGATCTCGGAGGAGGCGCACAAGAAGCTGGTGCAGCAGTATCACCTGGGCCAGCAGAAGAAGATGCGGGAGACCGTCGGTGGCGACGTGAGCAAGAGCCTCCTGTTCTTCCAGAACGTCTACGGCCCGACCAACATCAAGCACTTCTACGCCACCGAGATCCCCGAATATCACGGCGAGGCCTTCCCGGGGATGCTGCACCTCTCGTGGGTCACCTTCCAGCAGACCGACGATCAGGGCAGCGACGAGGTCTTCCGGGCGCACGAGGTGGCGCACCAGTGGTGGGGCATCGGCGTGGACTACCTGACCTACCACGACCGCTGGCTGAGCGAGGGCTTCGCGGAGTTTTCGGGACTCTGGTACATGCAGACGGCTCGTCACAGCAACGACAAGTACTTCGG
>DASSYY010000361.1:0-2888 GCA_035703025.1 Gemmatimonadales bacterium
ATCGGCGCGAGCCGGCCGTCCGCCCGCACGAGGCTCGTATCCCGCACCACCTCGACCGCGTACCAGGCGACGCGTCCGAATCGGTCGAGGAAGACCGGCATCGTGGCCCGATATCCCGGCCTGAGCGGCAGCGCCGAGACGGCGAGGCCGAACATGTTCCACTCGAACGGCCGCACCGCGAGCCGCTGATCGAGCGTCGTGGGCGAGCCGGTCGCCGGCGTCGTGCCGCCCCGGACCCGCTGCCCCTCGAACTCCAGGGAGACGACGCGAGCGGAGTTGCTCGAGCGCATCCTGAGCGGGCGCAGGCTGCGGGCGTCGATCCAGGAGCTGTCCACGGTGGTGGCGTTGGGGGTCTCGAACGTCAGCACGTCGAGCAGCACCGGCCGGCCGTCGAGGGTAGTGGTGGTGAGCTGTTCCGATTGCCGGCCGAAGGGCTTGACCGTGTCGCCCCGCGTCAGGGTGAGGTGCCGCAGGAGCGAGAACGGCCGGAGGCGATCCGCGGCGACCACGGGGTCGCCCGCCTGCACGGTATCGCCCGCCGGAGAGCGCGCTCCCGGGATCTGCGCCGGCCGACGGCCGACCGCGGCGAGCAGCAGCGTGGACAGCGCCAGGACAGGGAGACGCACCATGTCAAACCTCGCCGAGTGGGGGACTCTCCCCCGACGCGAGGCTTCTCCCGCTGGTTTCGCCCGAATGACTCATTGGGACATTGACAGTGCGGGTCCCGAGCCCTACGTATGGAGTGCACCCTGGTGGAAGGGAGGGCCCAACGGCGCTCGCCGAGTCTTCGGGTACCCGCGAAGCGTTCGCCGGCAGATGAACCGACTCCCCCTGCTGCAGCCTCATCGTACGCACCACCGTATGACCGAAGCGGCATGACCGCCGCGAGCCAACACGGCGCCGGGGACCACGGATGCACGGTCCCCGGCTTCTTCGCGTCCTGGTGGTTCCCCAGTAGCTAGTGCAGCCGCTTCCCCGCCGCGTCGAACCAGTGCAGCCGTTCCATCGCCGGGCGGAGCCCCACGACGGCATCGACCGGGACCAGCGGCTCCGGCGGTGCCACCACGCGCAGCTCCGGTCCCGTGCCCTCGGCGCCGAGCCGGACGTGGACCAGGAGCTCGCTTCCGCGCGGCTCCACCACATCCACTCGCGCGTCGGCGTCGCCGGCGGCAGGAGCGACGAGTGCCACGTCGTGCGGGCGCACGCCGAGCGTGATCCGCCGCGGCCCGGCGACAGGCGCGTCGAGCACGAGGCCACCCGGCCCATGCCACCGCCCGTCGGTCGATTCGCCCTCGAGCAGGTTCATCGCGGGCGATCCGACGAACCCCGCCACGAACGCGGTCGCCGGCCGGCGATAGACCTCCATGGGCGGCCCCACCTGCTCCACCAATCCGTCGCGCATCACCGTCACCCGCCCGCCGAGGGTGAGCGCCTCCTCCTGGTCGTGGGTGACGTACACGATGGTGGCGCCGAGCCGTCGATGGAGCCGCGCCAGCTCGGCGCGGGTTTCGACCCGCAGCTTGGCGTCCAGGTTGGAGAGCGGCTCGTCGAACAGGAACACCTTGGGGTCCCGCACCATCGCGCGGCCGAGGGCGACGCGTTGCCGCTGTCCCCCTGACAACTGGCTCGGCTTCCGCTCGAGCACCGCGTCGAGACCGAGCGCGGCCGCGGCCTGCGCCACCCGGTCCGCGATCGCGGCCGGCGCGGCCCCGCGCATCCGGAGCCCGAAGGCCAGGTTCTGGCGCACGCTCATGTGCGGGTAGAGGGCATAGCTTTGGAATACCATCGCGATGTCGCGGTCCTGGGGCGGCAGCGCGGTGACGTCCTGGTCGCCGATCAGCACCCGCCCTGCGGTCGGCGTCTCGAGCCCCGCGATCATCCGGAGCGCCGTGCTCTTGCCGCACCCGGACGGCCCCACCAGCACCATGAACTCGCCGTCCGCGATGGTGATGTCGAGGCCGCGCGCGGCCACGTGGCCGTTGGGGTAGGTCTTCTCGACGCCTTCGAGCCGCACCGATGCCATGGCTACCCTTTCACCGCGCCAGCCGTGAGGCCTTAACCGTTGACGGCCCCACCAGCGCCTGATAGACCAGCGGAAAGAACCTGGCCGGCACGTCGCTACGGTCCGAGAGCTGGTTGATCATGAACACGATGACCAGACGCTCCGTGGGATCGACCTTGTACTGGCTGGCGTAGGCGCCGCCCCAGCCGAACGTCCCCACCGACGACAGGTTGTCCGCGCCGTAGCGATCTACTGTCTGGAAGCCGAGGCCGAAACCGAGGCCGGTGGTGCTCAGCAGGGTGCCGACTTGGTTGGTAGTCATCAGCATGACCGCGTGCGGTGAAAGAATGCGCGTGGCGCCGAGCGCGCCGCCTCTCAGCAGCGCTTGAAGAAAGCGCGCGTAATCGCGGGCCGTGGATACGAGTCCCGCCCCGCCGGAGAAGTTGCGCCGCGGCCCATCCACGTAGTCCCCCTGGCCGGTGGCGCCGTCCGGAGCGCGCACCGCATGATTGCTGCTGTCGCTCGCATACACCGCCACGAGCCGGGAGCGCTTTTCGGGCGGAACGAAGAAATGCGTGTCCGTGAGCCCGAGTGGTCCGGTGATGCGCCGGCGAATCGCCTCATCGAGGGGGATTCCCGACGCTCGCTCGATGACGCAGCCGAGGATGTCGGTATTGTAGCCGTAGACCCAAGCCTGGCCGGGTTGCGCGACGAACGGCAGCGTCGCCAGGCGCTCGATGGTCGTACACACCGGCTCGTCCTTGTCGGCGGTATACCAGCCGTTGCCGGCGGCAGGACCCAATCCTTTGGCCTCATATTGTGACTCGATATTTCGTTCGCGGCCATACGAAATGCCGGCTGTGTGCGTGAGCAAATCGTGAATCGT
>DASSYY010000099.1:0-2108 GCA_035703025.1 Gemmatimonadales bacterium
ACCGTCACGCCGGCACCTCGCCGGCCGCCGCGCTCTCCGCCAGCGCCTTTCGCTTCTTGCTCCGCACCACGAGGAACGAGAGGATGATGCTCACCTCGTACAGGAGATAGAGCGGCACCATCAGCGCGATGGAGGTGATGAACAGGTCGCCCGGCGTGATGATCGCCGCGACGACGTAGGAGCCGAGCAGCGCATGCCGCCGGAACTTCGCCAGGAACGTCGGCGTCACGAGCCCGAACACCGAGAGCAGCAGGACGGCGATCGGCAGCTCGAACACCGCGCCCATCGCCAGCACCATGCTGGTCA
This sequence comes from Gemmatimonadales bacterium, assembly GCA_035703025.1. Lineage (GTDB taxonomy): Bacteria > Gemmatimonadota > Gemmatimonadetes > Gemmatimonadales > GWC2-71-9 > CAVVWJ01. The sequence goes on from DASSYY010000099.1 coordinate 307, forward strand.
CGAAGCCGAAGTACTCCGACACCGTGATCATCTGGTCGAACGCCTTGTCGCCGAGGTTGAACAGGAACCGCAGCGTCATCGGCAGGACGAAGTACCAGGCCAGCGCCGCGCCGGCGACGAACAGGAGCACGGCGCCGACGATCACCGGGATGGCGATCCGCTTCTCGTGGCGATACAGCGCCGGCGACAGGAAGGCGTACACCTGCCAGATGATCACCGGCAGGGCGATCACGAGGCCGACGAGGATCGACGTCTGGAGCAGGATGGAGAAGCCGTCGCCCGGATGCGTGTACACGAGCTTGTGCCCGTGCAGGAAGGGGAGGATCGGCCCCTGCATCCAGGTCAGGAGATCGAAGCGGTAGACCAGGATGAACGCGATCGCGACCCCCGCGATGAGCGCCGCCAGCGACCAGATGATCCGCCAGCGGAGCTCTTCGAGGTGGTCGAGAAACGGCATCTCGCCCGAACTACCCATGTCGTACTCCTGCGCTTACCGGCCGAGGGTCCTGAGCTGCTCGCGAGCGAGGGTGGCTTCATCGGAGCGTGGATAGTCCTTCACCACGCGGTTGAACGCCGCCCGGGCAGCGGTCGTGCGCCCCGCCGCCCGGAGCGACAGCGCGTGCTTGTAGAGCGCCGTTGCCGCCTTCGGTGAGGAAGGATAGCGCTGGACGACGAGCCCGTATACCGAATCCGCCGCCACCTGGTTCCGCTCGGCGGCGTACGTCTCCGCAATGTAGATCATCGCCTCGGGCGCGTCTTCCGAGCCCGGGTAGCTCCGGAGGAGCTCCTCGAACCCGCTGCGGGCCACGGTGGCGCTCCCGCGGCGGAGCTGATCGAGCGAGCTCTGGAAGAGCTGCGCCGGACCCGGGCCGGCCGGCGCCGCCCGGCTGGTGTCGCCCGGCGGCACGACCACCGGCGCCGCCGACATCTGGCTGCGCTCCTCGAGCGAGGCCCGCAGCTCCTGCAGCCGCCGCTGGCTCTGGCCGCTCAGCTCCTGGATCTGGAGGATCTGGCGCCCCATCTCGTAGTGGTCCGTCGCCACGGTGGACTGGAGCTTGGCCAGCCGCAGGCTGACCGCGCGGACCGAGTCGTTGGACCGCACGACCTGGTCGAGCACCGCGGCGACCTGCGCGGCGCGCGCCGAGTCGGCTCGCGCCGACGCCAGCTGCATCGAGCTGAGCTGGTTCTGGATCAGGAAGACGTCCCGCTTCGAGGCGAGACATCCCCCCAGCAGCAGGGCCGCCACGGGCGCGAGCGCCCGGAGCCGCATCAGTCGCGGGGGCGCACGAGCGCCCCGGTCATGCCACGGACCTCGAACTCCGCCCGCCGGTTCTGCTGGTAGGCCGACTCGTCGCTCCCCGCCGCCACCGGCTGCGAGTCTCCCATGCTCTGCGTCGACATCCGACCCTCCGCGATCCCCTTGCCCACGAGATAGCGCTTCACGGTGGCCGCGCGGCGCTGGCCCAGGGCCAGGTTGTACTCCGCCGTGCCACGCTCGTCGGTGTGGCCGGTGATCACCAGCGTGATCGCCGGGTTGGCCAGGAGCACCGCCGACTTCGCGTCGAGCGTCGCCATGCCGTCGTCGCGCAGCTGGTCGCGGTCGTAGTCGAAGTAGACCCGCTGGGCCAGCACGTTCGTCATCTCCATCTGTGCCTGCCGGTCGGCGGCGGCGGCGGCATCACGCGCCGCGGCGGCGTCGGCCGCGGCCAGCGAGTCGGCGCGGCGCTGGGCGGCGAGGGCGGCGAGCGAGTCGGCGCGGCGCTGCGCTAGGGCGGCGCTGTCCGAGGTGACCGGCGCCGGCG
>DASSYY010000103.1:0-10113 GCA_035703025.1 Gemmatimonadales bacterium
CGGGCCATCGCCCAGGGGCGGCTGTAGCGCCGATGCAGACGTGCTCGGCGGTCGGGCGCTGGCTCGCCGGCGCGGGGCTGATCGCCGTCGCGGCGTGCCACCCGGCGGCCCGTCCGGCGCCGGTGCCGGTGGAGGGCTCCCGCGGAGACCTGTCGGCGCTCGCCGGCACCTGGACCGGCGAGTACTGGAGCGAGGCGAGCGGGCGCCGGGGCAGGGTCGAGTTCCGGCTCCGGTCCGGCGCGGATACGGCGTACGGCCAGGTCGAGATGATGTTCTCGCCGGCGCTCCGCGTCTACGACGACGAAGCGTGCGATGCCGCGCTTCACCGGGAGCCCTGTACCGTCATCGACATCACGGTGGTGCGGATCGCCAAGCTGACGATCCGGGGCACCCTCGCCCCATACTGGGACCCGGATTGCGACTGCCAGGCGCGGACGGTCTTCGAGGGGGAGCTGGCGGGCGACCACGTCGCCGGCACGTTCACGTCGCGGCGGGACGCGGATTCGATCCCGGTGACGGGTGACTGGTTCGCGAACCGGACCACGAGGAAGGACTGACCATGAGAACCGACCCCGGCAGTGTGACGGTACTCGAGCCTCCGCCGGCGCCTGCCCCTCACGACGCGGCGCCCACCGGCGCCCTGCTCGACCGCCTGCTCGCGATCGAGCCGGGCTCGGTGCGCGTCGTCTCCTGCTACGTCAGCCTCACCCCGGAGGAGCGCACGCACCGGGGCTATGTCACCGCGGTGCGGAGCGCGATCCGGCTCGTCCGCGACGCGTCGGTCGCGCCCGACCTGGCCCGCGTGCTCGAGTTCGTTTCCACGCCGCGCGCGCTGCCGCACGCGCGCGGGGTCGCCATCTTCGCGTGCGAGCCCCTCGATCTCTTCGCGGTCGTCCCGCTGCCGCGCGTGCACCGCACCCGCGTCGTGGTGGACGATACGCCTCATCTGCTGGAGCTCGTTGCCGCGCGCGAGGAGCTCGGCCCGGTGCTCGCCGCGGTGATCGACCGGACGCACGCCCGGTTCTTCCGGGTTGGCGTCGATGCCGCGGCGGAGCTCGAGGGAGTGTTCGAGCCCAGTCGCCGCGGCGGCGAGTTCCACGGCGACCGCCGCGACGCGCCCGGATGGGGCGAGCGCGACTACCATCACCGGCTGCTCGAGGAGCGCCACCGGCACGCCGCCGCGATCGCGCGCCACCTGCAGCGCCTGCTGCGCGAGCTGCCGGCACGCGGGGTCGTGCTGGCCGGCCCCCGCAAGGAGGTCGCGGCGCTGCTCCCGTTTCTGCCGCGCGAGGTGGCGGAGCGCGTGCTCGGTACCGTGCCGCTCAACGCGACCGCCGTCACCACCGCCGAAGTGCAAACCGCCGCTCTCGCGGTCGCGGCCGATCACGAGCGAGTCGCAGAGCTGGCGCTGGTGGGCTCGCTGGCCGGTTCGATCGGAGCGGGGTGGGCGGTCGAGGGGCCCCGGGACACGTTCCGGGCGCTGGCCCGCGGCCAGGTGCGCACGCTCTTCGTGCGGGCGGGCGCGGGCGGCCCGGGATTCCGCTGCGCCACGAGCGGCCGATTCGTGCTGGCCGCGGGCGACTGCCGCGGAGAAGGTGAGCCGCAGCCCGTGCTGGACGTGGCCGATGAGGCGGTGGAGGAGGCCCTGCGGCAGGGCGTCGAGGTGATCGTGGTCCACGACCGGGAGGCCGCCGAGGCCTTCGACGGCCTGGCGGCGATTCTGCGCTTCCGCTGAGGACAGCAATCAGCCGAGGGCTGAGGCCTGCGGCTCGAGGAACCGGGCGAACCACTGCCCGGCGAGGTTGGCCACCTGCTCCAGGGTGCCGGGCTCCTCGAAGAGGTGGGTGGCGCCCGGTACGATCCGCAGCTCCTTCACGTCGCACGCCAGCTGGGCCAGCGCCGCCTTGTTGAGAGGGATCACGGCGGTGTCGGCGCCCCCCACGACCAGCAGCGTCGCCGCCGCGACTTTCCGGAGATAGGGTCCGGCGAGATCCGGCCGCCCGCCACGGGACACCACCGCGTGCACCAGGCTCGGGAGCCGGGCCGCGGCGACCAATGCGGCCGCCGCGCCGGTGCTCGCGCCGAAGTACCCCTGGCGCAGGGCCCGGGTTGCCGGCTGCGCCGCAAGCCACTGGCTGGCACCGGCCAGGCGCCCGGCCAGCAGCTCGATGTCGAACCGGAGGCCGCGCGTGATCGCGTCGACGGCCTCCTCGCGCGGCGTCAGCAGGTCGAACAGCAGCGTGCCGAAGCCGTGGTCCTGCAGCAGCCGGGCCACCATCCGGTTGCGGGGGCTGAGCCGGCTGCTGCCGCTGCCGTGGGCGAACACGACGATCGCCCGCGCGCCCCGGGGCAAGGTGAGATCGCCCTGCAGTACCAGGCCGTTCGTCGGAATCGAGACCGGCCGCGTCTCGTGGGTCACCACATTGGCGTTTGTCACGGCTCCTCCAGTACGGCTACAGCGCCGTCGGGTAGGTCTCGGGCACCTCGGCTTCGCCCCGCTCCCAGACCGGGGTCCGTTCCAGCGGCTCAACGGCGCGCGTCCGGTCGTAGTGCAGGACCGCGTCGAACTGGTGTGCGATGTCGGCCCCGAAGTAATGGCTCTGCCGCTCGGTGTCGGGGCGGTAGACCACCCCGATCGCGCGCTCCAGCCGCGGCTCCGCGAGCGCTCGGGCGGTCTCGCCGCCGAGGTCGAGATAGAAGTTTCCGAGCCCGGTCTCGTGGAACAGCGTCTCCCAGCTTCCCGGAAGCCCGGGGCGCACCCGCTTGCGCTCGGCCGGCGCGTCCCAGTCGGATGCGGCGGTGACGCTGCCGGCGTAGGTGGTGAAGCCCACCAGGACCGCGTCGCCGCGGATCCGCTGGCGGACGAGCTGTCCCAGGTTGAGCTCGCCCCGGTGGCCCATCTCGGTCGCTCTGGCGTCGCCAAGGTGCGAGTTGTGGGCCCAGATCACGATCTTGGCCGGGGCCCGCGGCCGCCGCAGGAAGCTCTGGAGGGCCTCGAGGGTCTCGGCCATGTGCGTGTCCCGGAGGTTCCAGGAGCTCGCCCGCCCGCGGAACATCTCGCGGTAGTACCGCTCGGCGTTGGCGACGACCTTGGCGTTCTGCGCGGCGAAGAAGTGCGCATCGTGGGCCAGGCGGCCGTCGCGCGCAGCGTACTCGGCGCTCCGGGCGAGGAGCTCGGTCAGCTGCCCGAGCACCGCCGCCTCGCAGGTGGCGCTCAGGCCGCTGGCGGCCGCGTAGCCGTATACCTGCGGGTCGCCGCCGAACTGGTCGAAGCAGGCGTAGCGCTGCTCGGCCCGCCGAGCCGCGTCAGGGTCGACCAGGCGCAGGTACGACAGCACGGCCGCCATCGAGGCGCGCAGGCTGTAGAGGTCGAGGCCGTAGAAGCCGATGCGGGCGGCCTCCTCGAGGCCGTCGTTGTGGGCCCGCAGCCAGCCGTCGAAGTCGAGGACGTCGGCGTTCCGCCACATCCACTGCGGGAAGCGCTGGAACCCGTCGAGCGCCTCGCTGGCTTCGCCGGCGCCGGGCCGTCCGCGCACATAGCGGTTCACCTGGTAGGCGTCGGGCCAGTCGGCCTCGACGGCTACCGCGTCGAAGCCCTTCTCGACGATCAGCCGCTTGGTGATCTCCGCCCGGATCCGGTAGAACTCGTGGGTGCCGTGGGAAGCCTCGCCCAGGAGGACGCAGCGCGCGGCGCCGATCCGGTCCAGCAGCGGCACGAAATCCGCCGGGCCGCCCGTGAGTGGGTGCGCGGCGGCCCGGACGGCTTCACGGGCGCGGCGATCAGGCGCGGACGGCATGCGGCGCCTGCCTCTCGGCGGTCTGCCCTGCGAACCGGTCGAGGATCTCCCGCACCTCCTCGTCCGACGTCTGCGAGAAGTCCTGGTAGTGCATCCCGACGCCGTAGAACGGCTCCGGCATGGCGACGCACTCGCAGCGATCGGCCGCGGTGGCGAGCATGCGGTGGGCCTCGCGAGCCATGACCGGGGCGGCCGCGATGACCGCGGCGGGGCCGAGCTGGCGCAGGGCGTGCACCCCGGCGAGCATGGTCGACCCGGTGGCGACGCCGTCGTCCACCAGGATGACGATCGACCCGCGGAGGTCGGGAAACGGCCGGCCGGCCCGGTAGGCCCGCTCGCGCCGCTGCACCTCGAGCCGCTCCCTGTCGGTCACCTCGTCGAATACCTGGCGGCTGACGCCGATCTCGCGAACGACGTCCGGATTCACCACCCGGACGCCACCCGAGGCCACCGCCCCCATGGCGAGCTCCTCGTGGCCCGGCACGCCGATCTTCCGCACGACGAAGATGTCGAGCGGGGCGCCGAGCGCGGCGGCCACCTCCCCGGCAACCGGGACGCCGCCCCGGGGCAGTCCGAGCACGATGACGCCCGGGCGACCCGCGAGCGACTGCAGGCGCGCCGCGAGGCGGTGCCCCGCGTCGTGGCGATCGTGGAACAGGGCTGACATCGGTACCTCCTCGGGCCGTTGGCCCCGTGCGGGCGAGTCGAAGTCGGACTGCTGCCGTCCCTACGATGCTGCCGCGCGCATGAAACGACCTCGTGCTCTTCCTGAAGTTTCCTTCCGATTGCTCTCAACCAGGATTCACACGCTCTGCGCATCTTGGGAGAGACCCCTGCCAGGAGGATACGATGAGACCCGCACCGATGACCGAGGCTCTGGCGATCTCGCGGCAGCACCTCCTCCGCCGGCTGGTCGAGCAGCTCGATCGCACGTTCACGACCGAGGGGCAGGCATCGGCTCTGCAGGTCGTAACCGACCTGCTGGAGCGTCTGGATGACGACGGGCTCCGGGCCTACGCCTACCAGCACGGCATCCGAAGCGAGGACGAATTCGAGGAGGAAGCCGGCCCCGACCGCGACCGTACTGCGGCACCGACCTCCGACGAGTGAGTGACGAGCGCGGCGCTCGTTGAGCTGCCCAGCTTGAACGGAGTCTCAGGGCCGGTTCACGATGTCCTCACCTGTCCGATGACAGTATATGGCAGGGCTTTGCAGGAGCTCGCCATGCAGGTTGCTCGCCAGTGTCTCAGCCTCGCCGCCGCCGTTGTGACGGCCTGTGCCCCCACCCGCGTCGTGAGCACGCCGGCCCCGGCGCCCGTCCCGGGTGACCGTATTCGCTACGCCGAGCGGTCGGACACCACGCGGTTCCTGGTCGCCAGCCTGGTCGCGCTCGACGCCGAACGGCTGGTGTTTCGCCGGTACGTGGCCGACTCCGGGGGCACGATCACGGGTTCGGTCCCGACGGATTCGGTCGCGGGACTCCAGGTGCGGGTCGGGCGGCGAAGCAACGCAGGCCGCGGCGCCCTGTTCGGCGGGCTGGTGGGGGTCGCGATCGGAGGGCTGTGCGCCAGTGAGCCGGATCTGTGGGTCACCGGCGAGCAATGCGTGGTGGGCTACACGGTCGCCGGAGCGGGAGTCGGGCTGCTGATCGGCGCGCTGCTCCGAAGCGATGTCTGGGCGCCGGCCCCGCTGCCGACCCGCGGGCCCGAGCGGCCGCGGGACACCGACCCGCTGGCGAGCGCGGCTCCCGTCGGCATCGGCGTCCGGATTCCGATCCGCTTGGCGGGGCCCTGAGTCTCAGCGCAGGCACGACATCGACGATACGAGCAGGCTTTCCAATTTCGTCCGGAGGGACTGACCATGAGAACCGACTATGAACTTCGCGCCGACATCATCGCGGAACTGGGCTGGGATCCCAGCATTCGCGACGAGGACATCGCCACCGCGGTGAAGGATGCCGTGGTCACGCTCGCCGGCACCGTGGACACCTATGCCCAGCGCTACGCGGCGGAGCGTGCCGTCGAGCGGGTGCGGGGAGTCAAGGCGATCGTCAACGACCTCACCGTGAAGCTCCCGGGCTCCATGGAGCGGTCGGATGCCGACATCGCACACGCCGCCGTCAACGCACTCCGGTGGAACGTGCAGGTGCCGTCCGAGCGCATTCAGGTCCGGGTGTCCAACGGCTGGCTGACGCTGGAAGGCGAGGTCGACGGATTCTACCAGAAGGATGCGGCCGAGCGGTCGGTCCGCAGCCTGATGGGCGTGAAGGGCCTGACCAACCTCATCACGCTCCGCGCGATGCCGACCCCGGGGGACATCAAGCAGCGCATCCGGAGCAGCCTCAAGCGCCAGGCGGAGCTCGACGCGGATGAGATCGCGGTCGAGACGGAAGGGTCCCGGATCACGCTGCGCGGCACCGTTCGTTCGATGGCGGAGCGGCGGGACGCCGAGCGCGCCGCGTGGAACGCCCCGGGCGTGACCCGGGTGGACAGCGAGATCAAGGTGTATCCCTTCGTGCCGGCCGTGCTGTAGCCACCGGCGCGGCTGCACGACGGCCCCGGGGGCGCGGTCGCCCCGGGGCCGTCGCGCGAGTGCCGTCCGTCAGCTCGGGTGGTGTTCCGACTGCGCCGGAGGCCCCGCGGACGTGGAATCCCTTCCCTTGGGCCCGCGCATCCGCATCATGCTGTCCCGCGACTGCATCATCCGATGCATGCCGGCCGTCATCGCCCGGCGCTGGGCAACCAGCTCGTTGATGACGTCGGCCATCGCCGCCATCTTCCGGTCACCCGTCGCCTTATTCATCCGGCCCACGAGCGTGTCCAGGCGGGCATCGAGCGAGTCGCTCATCCGCATGTGACCCGCCATCGCCGCCGAGTCCATCATCATGCCGGAGTGTGGGTGCTGGGGCATATGGGGCGACACCGGCTGCTGCGCCGCCAGCGCCGGGGCGCCGAGCGCGAGTCCCGCGAGCGCCAGGCCGAGTCGAACGATCTGCATGACTATCTCCTGCGTAGAGGTTCGTATCCCTGTAAAGTAGCGTGAGACCCGCGCCAACCGCGTTTCGTGAAGGACGCTTCACACCCCGGCCGATTTCACTCGGAGCCACGTATCCCCTCGACGCCGACCCCTTCCGGGCATCGAACCCCGTTCGAGCCGCCTCCTGCCATCGCCTGGCACTGCCTGTCCCCGGCGGGTGCGCTCGAGGCGTTGAACGCGCAGGACGCGGGCCTGTCGGAGCCCGAGGCCGCCCGGCGCCTGGCACGCCACGGCCCCAACGTGTTCCGCGCCGCGCCGACGGCCTCCGCCTGGACCGTGCTCGCGGCGCAGCTCCGGAGCGTTCTGGCGCTGCTCCTCATCGCCGCCGCGGCGGTGGCCGCCGCGACCGGGGACCTGGCCGACGTGGTCGCGATCGGCGCGGTGCTGGTGCTCAACGTCGGCATCGGCTTCGTGACCGAGCTGCGCGCACACCGAGCCATGGAGGCGCTGCTCCGGCTCGAGGTGCTGCGGGCCCGGGTGGTGCGCGAGGGGCGCTCCCGCGAGACGGACGCGCGCGAGCTCGTGCCGGGAGACATCATCCTGCTGGAGGCCGGGCAGACGGTGCCCGCGGACGCGCGCCTGCTGGCCGCCGCCGAGCTGCGGACGGTCGAGGCCCCGCTGTCCGGCGAGCCCGGCTCGGTTGCCAAGCGGGCGGACGCTTCGCTCGCGGCGTCCGTGCCGCTCGGGGACCGCCGCACGATGGTCTACAAGACCACCGGGGTCGTCGCGGGGACCGCGCGCGCGGTGGTGGTCGCCACGGGCATGGCCACCGAGGTCGGACGCATCGGGGAGCTGGCGGGAAGGGTGGTCAAGGATCCCACCCCGCTGGAGCGCCGGCTCGACGCGCTCGGGCGCCGGCTCGCGGTCGTGGCCCTCGTGGTCGCGGTCCTCATCGCGGCGCTCGGCGCCTGGCAGGGAATGCCGCTGGGCCAGATGCTGCAGACCGCCATCGCGCTCGCGGTCGCGGCGGTGCCTGAGGGGCTGCCGGTGGTCGGCACGATCGCGATGGCGGTGGGCGTCCGGCGCATGGCGCACCGCCGCGCGCTCATCCGGCACCTGCCCGTGGTCGAGGCGCTCGGGTCGGCCTCGGTCATCTGCACCGACAAGACCGGCACCCTGACCGCCGGCCAGATGACGACGACCGTGCTCCGCCTGGCGGACCGGGAGGTGGCCGTGTCGGGCGCGGGCTGGACGCCGGAGGGCCGGTTCCGGGTGAAGGGACAGGTCGTCGACGCAGCCGGGGACGCGACACTGTCACTGGCGCTCCGGATCGGCGCCCTCGCGAACGCGGCCGAGCTGCGCACGCGGGAGGGCACCTGGCATCCGGTGGGCGACCCGACCGACGTGGCGTTCCTCGTCGTCGCCCGCAAGGCCGGGCTCGACCGCGACCGCCTGCTGGCGGAGTGGCCGGAGGTTCGGCAGGTGCCGTTCTCCAGCGAGCGCATGCTGATGGCGACGGTCCACCGGCACAACGGTGGCTTCGTGGCGTACGTGAAGGGGGCACCCCGGGCCGTGATCGAGCGCTGCGTGCGCATCGCCACTCCGGCGGGGGTGCGGCCGCTCCGGCCCGGCGAGCGCGAGGAGCTGCTCGGCTGGGGCCGGGACCTCGCGGCCCGCGGGCTCCGGGTGCTCGCGCTGGCGACCGGCGCGGCCGACGAAGGCCGCGGCGATCCGGCCGACCTGACGTGGGTCGGCTTCGCCGGCCTGAGCGATCCGCCGGCGGCCGGCGTCCGGGAGACCATCCACGCCTTCCGCGGCGCCGGCATCCGCACGGTGATGATCACCGGCGATCACCGGCTCACCGCGGAGACCATCGGACGCGAGCTCGGGATCCTCCATGCGGGCGACGAGGTGCTCGAGGGCAGGGACGTCGAGCGACTCTCGGATGCCGAGCTCGACCGGGTCGTGCCGCGCGTCGGCGCCTTCGGACGGGCCAGCCCCGAGGCGAAGCTGCGCATCATCGCCGCGTTCCAGCGCCGCGGCGACATCGTCGCCATGCTCGGCGACGGCGTGAACGACGCGGCGGCGCTCCGGAAGGCCGACATCGGGGTGGCGATGGGAGGGCGGGGGACCGATCTGGCCAAGGAAGCGGCCGACGTCATCCTGGCGGACGATCGCTTCCCGACGATCGGTGTCGCGATCGAGGAGGGGCGCGTCATCCTCGAGAACGTGCGCAAGTTCGTCATCTACCTGTTCAGCTGCAATCTGGCCGAGCTGCTCGTGCTGCTCGGCGCGGGGCTTGCCGGGTATCCGGCGGCGCTCGCGCCGCTCCAGATTCTCTGGCTCAATCTTCTGACCGACACCTTTCCCGCGCTGGCGCTCGCGGTCGAGCCGGGCGAAGCCGGCATCATGCGGCGGCCGCCCGGGGATCCGCGCGCGGCGATCCTGCCCGCGGCGGCGCTGCGGTCGGCGACCGGATACGCCGTGTTGATCGCGCTCGCCACGCTGGCGGCCTTTGCGTGGGGACTCGGCAGCGGCGATGCCAGGGTCGCCGGCACGCTGGCCTTCATGACCCTCGCGTTCGCGCAGATCTTCCACCTGGGCAACGCCCGGAGCCGCGGGCCCGTGCTGTCGCCGCAGCTCGTGCTCGGCAACCGGTTCGCGCTCGGCGCTGCCGCGCTCGCCGTGGCGCTCCAACTGCTCGCGGCCCTGCTTCCCCCGCTCAGCCGGGTGCTGCGGGTGACGCCGCTCTCGGCGTCCGACTGGCTGGTGGTGGGCGTTCTCGGGCTGGTGCCCGCCGTAGCGGGCCAGACGCTCAAGTCCCTGCGCCGCGCGCCGGCCGCATGAGGGCCGCCTTCGCGGCGATGGGCCTCGCGCTCCTCGCCGGCCGGGCCGGGGCCCAGGACACCGTCCGGGCGGAGGTCCGGACCATGATCGCCCAGGCCCACCACCCGTGGGCGCGGCGGCCCGACTTCCCGCGCTACGTGGACGTGCTGGCCCGGCTCTACGCCTCCCGGGGGGACGCCCCCGTGTGGATCGCGGGCGGGCGGCTGTCGAGCGCGGGCGTCGCGGCGGTCTCCGAGCTCGGTGCCGCGGCCGGCCAGGGGCTGACCCCGGCCGACTATGACGCGCCGACGCTCGCGGGCCTGGCCCGCGGGTATCCGCACCGCTCGTGGAACGCGCTGGCGCTGGCGCGATTCGATCTGCTGCTGAGTCTCGACCTGATCCGCTATCTGGACGACCTGCGCGCCGGCCGTGTGCGCGCGCCGTTCCGGCAGAGCCGGGCGCCGCCGGGGCTGGATCTCGCGGCGGGTGTGGCCGCCGCGGTCGCCGGCGATTC
>DASSYY010000144.1:0-3010 GCA_035703025.1 Gemmatimonadales bacterium
AATGCCGAGGAGCAGCGGCTGATCTTCGAGCGGCGGATGCAGCAGAGCCAGAAGCTCGAGAGCCTCGGCATCCTCGCCGGCGGCATCGCGCACGACTTCAACAACCTGCTGACCGCCATTCTGGGCAGCACCGAGCTGCTGCTCGCCGACACCCCCGCCTCCGACCCGCGGCGGGACGACCTGCAGGAGATCGGCCGCGCGGCCCACCGGGCCGCCGGGCTGGTGCGCCAGCTCCTGGCCTACAGCCGCAAGCAGGTCCTGCAGCCCCGGCTGGTGAATCTCAACATGATCGTCCACGAGATGGGCGGCATGTTCCGGCGCGTCGTGGGCGAGCGGATCGAGCTCAGGCTCCACCTCGACCCGTCGCTGGGCGATGTGATCGCCGATCCGGGACAGCTCGAGCAGGTGATCGCCAACCTCGGCGTCAACGCGCGCGACGCGATGCCCGGCGGCGGCACGCTCACCCTCACGACCGCCAACGTGAGCGGCGCCGGCCTCGCGACCGCGGCGTCCGAAGGGCTGCCGCTCGGCGGACCGCTGGTCGCGCTGAGCGTGAGCGACACCGGCATCGGCATGGACGACAGCGTGCTGGCGCACCTGTTCGAGCCGTTCTTCACCACCAAGGAGCTGGGCCGCGGCACCGGCCTCGGCCTCGCGACCGTCTACGGCATCGTGCGGCAGAGCGGCGGCCAGATCCAGGTGGCCTCGCGCCCGGGCGAGGGCAGCACCTTCACGGTCTATCTCCCGCGCGCCGAGGCGCCCGCAGGTGGTTCGGCGAGCGGGGCCGTCGCCGAGGCGCCGGTGCCGGGCGGGTCGGAGACCGTGCTGGTGGTGGAGGACGAGGATGCGGTCCGCCACCTGGTGAGCCGGGCGCTCCGGGCCAAGGGTTACCGGGTGCTCGAGGCGCCCCACGCCGAGGCGGCGCTGGTGCTCGCGGGCGCGACGGCGGAGCCGATCCACCTGCTGGTGAGCGACCTTGTGATGCCCGGCATCGGTGGCCTGATGCTGGCCGAGCGGCTGGGCACGAGCCGTCCGGCGATGCGGGTGCTGTTCATCACCGGGTATGCCCCAGAGGCGGTGGATCGCCACGGAGAGCTCGCCGCCGCCGGCGCCCTGCTCGAGAAGCCCTTCACCGCCGACCAGCTCGCCCGGAAGGTCCGCGAGGTGCTTGCCGCCGCCGTCTGAGCCTCGCGCCGTCCCGCTGCGCGGCGTTACCTTCCCGCCCCATGCTTCCCTCGCAGCTTGCCGTCATCCCGCCCGGTGCGCTCGACCTCACCGGCGAGGCCGCCCGCCGGCGCCGCCAGCTTCAGCGCGCCGCCATGGAGGTGCTCGAGCGCGCGGGCTACGAAGAGCTCATTCCCCCGACGCTCGAGTACCAGGAGACCTTTCTCCGCGCCGGCGGCCCCGGTGTCGCCGAACGGCTGATCCGGTTTCCCGACCGCGACGGCCGGATCCTCGCGCTCCGCTACGACTTCACGGCCAGCCTCGCCCGGGTCGCCGCGACCACGTTCAGCGCCGCCGACCGGCCGCTCCGGCTGTGCTATTCCGGGACCGTGTATCGGCAGGAGCCCGATCGCGGCGGCCGCCCACGCGAAATGCTGCAGGTGGGGGCCGAGCTGCTGGGCCAGGGCGACCTGGCGGCGGACATCGAGATCGTGCGGCTCACGATCGCGCTGGTCCGCGCCGCCGGCCTGCAGGACTTCCAGGTCAACCTCGGGCATGTGGGCGTGCTCGCGCCGGGGATCGCCGCCCTCGACGAGGACCGGCGCGCGGAGGTCCGCCGCTGGATCGATCGCAAGGATCGCGGCAGCCTCTGCCGGGCGCTCGCCGGTGCCACCGGTGACGCAGCCACGCTCACCGTGCTGCCGTTCGTCATCGGCCGGCGCGACGCGCTGACCAGCGCGCTCGGCCTGGCGCCGCGCGGGGCGGCGCCCGGTCTCCAGCACCTGCTGGCACTGGACGCGGCCCTCACCGCCGACGAGCGGACGCACGTGGTCTACGACCTCGGCGAGGTTCGCGGGCTCGAGTACTACACGGGCGTGCACTTCGAGGTGTACATCGCGGGCGCCGGCCGCGCGGCCGGCGCGGGAGGCCGCTACGACGAGCTGATGGCGCGCTTCGGCCGGCCGATGCCCGCGGTGGGCGTATCGCTCGACCTCGATACCATCGCCGAGGTGCCGCGGTGACCCGGCTGCGCGTGGCGCTGGCCAAGGGCCGGCTGTACGAGCCGTCCGTGGAGCGTTTCCGCCGGGCGGGCGCGGCCGTCTCGACCGACGCCGGCCGCCGGCTGCTCATCCCCTCGAGCGATCCCGGGATCGAGTTCCTCGTGGTGAAGCCGGGCGACGTGCCGGTCTACGTCGAGTCCGGCGCCGCCGATCTCGGCGTCACCGGCACCGACGTCCTGCGCGAGACCGGGGCCGACGTGCTCGAGCCGCTCGAGCTGGGCTTCGGCTTCTGCCGCCTCGCAGTCGCGGCGCCGGCGGACGCGCCCTACCCGGCCCTACCCGGCGGCATCACCGCCCGGGTCGCCACGAAGTATCCCCGCCTCGCCCAGGCGCACTTCGGCGCCGCCGGCCGGCCGGTCGACATCATCCAGGTGAACGGCTCGGTCGAGGTCGCGCCGCTGCTCAACCTGTCGCACTGGATCGTCGACCTGGTCGACACCGGGAAAACGCTCAAGGCCAATGGGCTGGTGGAGCGGGAGACGGTGCTGCAGTGCGGGGCGGTGCTCGTGGCCAATCGGGCGTCGCAGAAGCTCAAGCTCGATGCGTATCTCGCGCTGATGGAGCGGCTCGAGCGGGCTTAGGCGTCCGGGAGGGTGCTGGGCGGGGTTCGGGGGCGGGCCGGTGGGGGTCGCGCCGGTCGCTGCAGTGACCGCTGCTTTCGCGGGGTGGGGTCGGTGTGCTGTGGCGGTCACTGACGCTCCCTCTGCGAGCCCTCCCCCCGCCTACGTCCGCCGATCGCGAACCCGCACCCGCCCATCTCCCCGCTCGCACGCGCACGTGCGAGC
>DASSYY010000291.1:0-3147 GCA_035703025.1 Gemmatimonadales bacterium
GGTCCTGCGCGTCGCGGCGGCGCGCCGCCTCCGCCATGATGTGCGCCATCGGCAGCTGGCCGTGGTCGCACCGCAGCGCGAACTCGCTCGGCTCCACTCGAACCACCCGTCCGGTGATCGGAAGCGGCCGCTCGAGCTCGGGCCACTCGAGATCGCCCGCCATCCGGTCGCCCACCAGCGGCCGCGCGGGATCGGCGTGGCGCACCCGGAGGCCGTCGAGCGAGGCGTCGAGCACCTCGTACGTACTCCCCTCGAGCCGCAGACGCGGCCGACGCACCGGCGAGAAGGTTACGCGGACCTCCCGGCGGCGCTCCCGGGCGGGACGGGTGATGGGGATCGAGCTGACCATGGGATCTCCGTGACGGGACGTCAGCCGGCGGTCTCGAGATCCCCGACGCGTTCGATGATCCGGCCGACCAGGCCGTATCGCAGGGCCGCTTCGGCGCTGAGCCAGAAGTTCCGGTGGGTATCCTCCTCGATCCGCTCGAGCGGCTGGCCGGTCTCCCGGGCGAAGATCCGGTTGAGCCGATCGCGCATGCGCAGGATCTCGCGCGCTTCGATGTCGATGTCGCTCGCGGTGCCGCCCGACCCGCCCGACGGCTGGTGCAGCAGGAAGCGGGTATTGGGCAGGCAGAAGCGCTGCTCCCGCGGGACCGCGACATAGATCAGCGCCCCGGCGCTCGCCACCCAGCCGGTGCCGATCATCCGGATGCGGGGGCGGATGAACCGCATGAGGTCGTGAATCGTGTCGCCCGCCTCGACGTGGCCGCCCTGCGAATTGATGAAGACCGTGATTTCGCTCTCGGACTCGGCCGCCAGCGCCAGCAGCTGGCTCGAGACCGACGCCGCCAGCTTCTGGGTGATCTCGCCGCTGATGATGATCGTGCGGGCGCGGAGGAGACGCTCCCCGATGGGATCGTAGGTCGCCACCGACGGGCCGCCCTCTGGCTGTTGTTGTCGCAGCATGAAGTCTCCAATGGGTTGACGCGAAGGCTGAACTTTAACCGCCCGGCGGCTTGCATGCGCCAAACGCGGGGTCGGCGGGCCTGGCTGAAGGAATCTGCATCGGCGGTGACGCCGGCTGTCGATCTCCTCGACAGCGTCGAACTCTTGAGAGTTGACCGCTCGCTCCCGCGGACCGATCCTCACTGAGGGGTGGACCGCCCACCCCCGCCGAGCCGTTCGAGGGGGCCAGGTGATCTCACGCGAGTTCTTCCACGTCGAGGGCAGGATCTGGCTCGTCCGCATCCGCACCGCCGTGCGGAAGGGCGAGACCGAGACCCACGTGACCCTGGAGCTCGTCTCCGACGCGGAAACCCGGGTCGTCAGCTGCCTGCGCAGCGAGTGGGAAACTGCCGATCCCGACTACGCCGGCCTGCTGGCCCGATCGGTCGCGGCGGGCGCCTCCCACAGCATCGCCCGCGCGGAGGAGCACTCCGCCCTGGGCGGCGACTAGACGCGCACCGCCGTCAGCCGCTCCTCTTCCCAGCGCCCGGCGTAGCGCGTGACGAACCCCGCGGCGTTGACCTCGAGGTCCGCGGTCAACGTCCCGTCGCCCGTCTCGTAGCGGTAGGTCGTCTCGCTCAGTCTTCGGTACACCTGTTCCAGGGGCTCGACCCCGAATCCGGGGAAACCCACCCAGGCCGCGCGCACGGGGGCCGACTGCCCGGGCTGGAGCCCGAGCCGCCGGATGGGCAGCAGGTTGGTGGCCGGGCTGAACGAGAGATCGACGTCCAGGGCACCCGCGACCGCCGGGCACGGGCGTCCGTCGAGCTGCCACACCCGCTGGCCGTTGGCCAGCAAGCTGAAGCGGATGCGGCGCGGGCCCACCCAGCCGGTGACGTCCACGTGCAGCGTCCGCCACGCGGCGTCGCAGGCCACGGTGTACTCGAGCCGGCAGGGCCTGCCCTCGGCTCCGAACACGGCCGTGCCGCCGAGTTGCCAGAACGGCTCGTGGTAGACCAGCCGGGCACACTCGTGGCCGGGCTCGTCGAGGCGCCGCCAGAGCAAGATCTCCTCACGCACTGCCATGTGTCCTCACTCGAACCGCGCGCACGTCGCGGACCGCTCGCGCAGCACGGCCTCCTGTTGGAACCGGCGCTTGTACTCGGCGGCCACGTCGGCAACGGCCCCGCGGGATCGGTCGTCGCCACCGTGGAAGACGGTGACGATCTCGGAGCGCTCCTGCTCGACCACGCCGCTCTGTCCGCGCCACTGCCCCGTGGCGTCGACCACCGTGAGCCCCGCCGGAAAGCGCGGCGTGACGACCTCATCGAGAAACCGCTGCCAGTCGGCGTCGCTCACGGTGCCGCCACCCGGGCGGTTGCGGCCGAAATAGATCACGTCCCGGACGAGGGCGGTATCGCCGACCGCGCAGGCCGCCGCCGGCACCGCAGTTGACGGCGCGGGCGTCTCGACCCGCCGGGTCCCACTACAGGCTGCCAGCGCCATCGCGACAGCGCCACCCCAAAGTACGCGACGACGATGCGGACTCAGGTCGGTCACACCGCCGTCCGGATCACCGGGTGCGGATCCGCACGAGCTGCACGATCGGCCCCGCCTGGTGAATCCCCATCATGTCGTCCCGCCGCCGCGCCTCGGCCTCCACTTTGAGGCCGTCCTTCTGGAACTCCGGCGGCAGGTTCGCCGGGTCGTAGGTCACGCCGTCGTCGCCCCGAATCGCAAAGAAGCCGCCTTCCAGCTCGACGTGCCGCACGGTGCCGGTAAAGTGGATTTCGGTTCCCCCCGCCTCGGCGGCGGGGCTGGGGGTCACCCACTCCGCGTCGGGCGCCCCGCTGGCCTGCCCCCCGCACGCCGGCAGCGCGAGCAGCGTCGCGGCGGCCGCGGCCCAGAGGTATGATCTCATTCCTCGCCTCCGTCACGGCGCCGTTCGGCCGCCCGCCGGGCCGCGGCCAGCGACCCGGGGTCGAGCTGCATCAGGCTCGCCATCTTCCGCACCAGATGGGCCTCGTGATCGGTCAGGTGGCCGTCGGCCAGGATCACGCCCCACATGGTGGTCGCGAGCTCCATCTTGCGGCGCAGGTCGTATTCGGCGGCGATCAGGCGCGTGAACTGGAAATGGTCCAGCGACTCCGCGCGCGCAGCCTCGGCCAGCCGGAGCAGCTCGGCTCCCGTGGCCTCGTCGAG
>DASSYY010000355.1:0-2075 GCA_035703025.1 Gemmatimonadales bacterium
GGCGGCGGCAGCAACTGGTGGTATCACCCGGTGTGGTGGATGGCGGGCACCTTCCTCCCCTGGATGGGCGCCTGGATGCTCGCCAACCAGCTCGTGAAGGGACGGACCGTCTCCCCGGTCTCTGCGTTCGTGCTCGCCTTCGGCTGCGGTGTCGCGTTCGGCGTGCTGGCGACGGTGGTGCACTTCCCCGGTGCCGGGTGGAACCTTGGCACCTTCGGCATCGCCTTCCTGCCTGGGCTCGCCCTGGCCACCGCACTCTCGGGGCTGGGCGCGAAACGCGCCTGAGGTATGCGCTGGCTCCGGCTCGTCTTCCGGGTCTTCGGGTGGCTGCTCACGCCGTTCCTTGCGTGGGCAGCTTCGTTTTTCGGGGCGGTCGCCGGTGCGCTCATCGCGATGCGGATCGAGAATCCCGTCGATGGCCTGGCGGTCACGGCGCTCTGCGGGGCGGCCACGGGCTTCGCCGCGATCATCGGCTGGCTGCGGTATCTCAGGCAGAGCCCCGAGGCGCGCGAGGTCCTGGCCGTGACGGAGGATGGGACGCCGGACACCGTGAGTCTCCTCCCCGGGGCGGAGAGCACCTCGAAATGAGCGCCCGCGTCCGCTTGGGGGCCGGCGCGCTCGGGAGCCTGAGCGCCGTGGTGCTCGCGGGGGCCGGGTGCACGGAGCGGCCCGCTGACAGTGCCGCCGCTCCCGGGGAGCGCGCGAGTCCTCCGCCCGCCGACTCGCTGGTCGCCACGGCCCCGGGTGGGACGGAAGTCTGGTTCACGCTCGCCCGCCCGGACAGCGGCGAAGGTGGCGCGTGCGTCGACCGCGCGATCGAGATCCGCCGGAACGGGGCCCGGATACCGGTGCCGCTCCTCTATACCGGCACCAGCCCTGAGATCGTGAACGACTCCACCCTGCGCGCCCGCCTCTCGAGCGGCTGCCGCCCGGGGGACAGCTACCTCGTGGACCTCCGGACCGGGCGTCCGGTGAGGGAGCGCCGGTGAGCGGGGCGTCGCGTGCGGTGCTGCTGGCCTGCCTGGCCGCGTCGGCGGGCGCGCCGCTCGCCGCGCAGGGCATCGAAGGCAAGATCGGCCGCTTCTACGACGATCAGGGGTGGACGGTCTACCGGCTGGGCATGCGCCGGCCACTCGTCGGGCCGATCGGCACCACGGTTCACGGCGACTATCTCGAGCGGGTCGGCGACGGCGAAGGTGCTTTCGCGGGCCTCGGCTTCGATGTGACCGCGTTCCAGGGCGGCGCGGCGGGTCCGTACCTCGTGGCCGGCGTCGGTGCCGGCATGGGCTCGCCGCACTCGCGCTCCTTCTCCAGCACCTGGACGAGCTGGTCCGCCGGTCTGGGCTACGAGCTCCAGCCGGCCTCGTTCCTCCGGGTGGGCGTCGAGTCCCGCTGGCGGGAGCTGTCGCTGGACCGGCGGGACGGGTTGGAGCTGGCGGCCGGACTCTCGTTCAGCCTCGGCGGCGGTCGGAAGGTGCCAAAGCCGGAGGCGAAGGTGCCTGGGGCGCCGCCGCGCGGGCCACGCAGCGGGGACGACGAGCTTCCGCCGCTCACGACCTCGCTCCCGGCGACGCCGCGGATCACGACGTCGGCCGCGAGGCTCGCCGACTCCGTCATCGCGACGGCCACCGAGGTGATGGGCCGCCCCTACGAATACGGCGGCACCGGCGACGACGGCGGCGGCTTCGATTGCTCCGGGCTCATCCAGTACGCCTACGGCCGGCACGGCATCGCGCTGCCGCGGCGAAGCGTCGAGCAGGCCCGCGAGGGCGCCGCGGTCGCCAAGAGCTACCAGGCGCTCCGGCCGGGCGACCTGCTCACGTTCTCCAACCGGGGCGGGCCGGTGACCCACGTCGGCCTCTACATCGGCGAGGGCAAGTTCATCCACAGCGCGACGCGCGGCGTGCAGGTGAGCGTCCTGAGCGGGGACGATCCGTACGGACGGTGGTGGTACGTGCGGTGGGTGGGGGTGCGGCGGATCGTGGAATAGCGGGGCGGGGGTTGCGGTGGCGAGAAGCGGACGTCTCGTCGCCCTGAGCGCAGCGAAGGGGACATGCTTCCGGGCATGTCCCCTT
>DASSYY010000394.1:0-7933 GCA_035703025.1 Gemmatimonadales bacterium
GTCGTGGTGGTGGATTGCAATACCGGTGAAGGGCTGTTCTACTCGCGGCGGATCGGGCGCTCGCCGCAGCTCGGCGACGTGTACGGCGACGAAGCGTCGCCCGCGGCGACCAAGATCCTGGGAGCGGCGAAGGTCACCGGCCGCCTGCCGGGCGGGTTCTCCATCGGCGTGCTCGACGCGGTGACCGATCACGTCTCGGGCCCCGGGGCCTCGACGCTAGAGCCGGCCACCAACTACGCGGTGGTGCGGGGCAACCAGGATTTCCGGAGCGGCGAGGGGAGCATCGGTTTCATCCTGACGGGGGTGAACCGCTCGCTCGACGCCACGAGCGCCCCGTATCTCCACCGGAGCGCCTATAGCGGAGGCGTCGACGCCCGGTGGCGGTTTCACGGGAGGTTCGAGGTCTCCGGCTCGCTGGACCTGAGCCGGGTGGCCGGCGACGCCGAGGCGATCGCCCGGACGCAGCGGGACCCGGTGCACCTGTACCAGCGACCGGATGGTCCGCTGACGTTCGACTCGACCCGGACCTCGTTGAGCGGCGCCAACCAGGAACTCCGGTTCGCCAAGGTGGGCGGCCGGCGGCTCCACTTCGAGACGGCCTACCAGCGGCGCACCGCCGGATTCGAGATCAACGACATCGGGTTCCTGCGCCAGGCCGACCAGCAGGCGTGGACCAGCTGGGCCAACCTGGTCTTCAATCAGCCCAACCGGGTCTTCCAGCAGCTCCGGTGGAACTTCAACAACTGGGAGTACTGGACCAGCGCGGGCCTCCCGACCGAACGGGCCTTCAACACCAACGTCCACGTTCAGTTCACCAACCGCTGGTGGCTGCACCTGGGCGGCACCGTCGGCCAGCTCGGCGCCACCTACTGCGACCGCTGCGCCCGGGGCGGGCCGGCAGTGCGCCAGGACCCGTACGTCTCGCCGTGGATCACGATCGAGGGCGACGACCGCCGGCCGCTGGTGCCCAGCGTCTCGGCGAACTACACCCGGGGAGACCGGGGCCGGTCGGAGACCATCGACGTCTCCCCCGAGCTCTCTCTCAAGGTCTCCAGCCGGTTCACCACCTCGCTCAGCGCCGAATACAACCACAACCGGAACGACCTGCAGTACTTCGGCACCTTCACCGATGCGTCGGCCGCCAGCCACTACACCTTCGCGCACCTCGACCAGCGCACGTTCAGCCTGACCTGGCGGCTGGGCTACACCTTCACGCCGACTACCTCGCTCCAGGTGTACGCCTCGCCCTTCGTCTCCAAGGGGACGTACTCCGACGTGCGCGAGGTGGCGGACGCACGCGCGAGCGCCTACGACGACCGCTACCGTCCCTATGACGACCCCGCCGTCGCCGGCGATCCGGGCGGATTCAACTTCCAGCAGTTCCGCTCGAACGTGGTGTTCCGCTGGGAGTATCGCCCGGGGTCGACGCTGTTCCTGGTGTGGAGCCAGGGGCGGGAAGGCTCGTCGGACGTCGAAGGGACGGAGTCGTTTCGGGGAAATCTCGGCGACCTGTTCGGGCGCCGGGCCGAGGACACGTTTCTGGTGAAGGTATCCTACTGGCTCGCGCGCTGAGGCTCAGCCCCGAAGCGGCCGAGCCACCAGGATTCCAGTGGCTCGACGGATGGCGCCCACGTACTCCGGCAGCGTGGCCCGGGTAATCTCCACCACTCCCCCCGACAGCGGCGCGTGCAGCACCCGCAGCACGCCAGCCCCATCGCGGTAGGCAAAGGCGGCGTGGGTCACGTCGAGCCCTGGAATCGCCGTCGCGAACGCCAGCACGTCGCCGGTGTCGATGCGATCGGCGACCTCGGGAATGCGCGCCGTCGGCACGACCAGACGGGGGCGGCCGTCGAGGCTGCGCTCGATCGCCCCGATCTCCCGATAGACGTCCTCCTGGGCGAACGCGGGGTAACTGCCGCGGTGCTCGGTCATGAAGCGCAGCGGACGCCGGTCTTCCACGCCTCCCAGCTCCTCTCCCAGGTCCCGCAGCAGGCCCCGCTGCTGCCCGTCGGTGATCCACTCGCTGAAGTAGTGCAGCCGCGACGCATAGGTGCGCCGCTCGCCGCCGCGATAGCGCATGCGCTCGATGGCGTGGCCGAATCGCTCCCAGGTGGGCGCGTCCGGCTCGACCGCCAGGCGCGCCACGGCGAGGCACGACTCGACCAGGGTGACGCAGTCGAAGCGGGTGAGCGAGAGGGTGAGCGGCTCGGTGGCGGACGGACTTCCGCCGCCCCGGAGATAGGCGTCCAGCGTACCCGGCTCGTAGCGCGTGCCGGCGGCCAACTCGCCCACACGGACGGCGCTCCGGCCCAGGGGGACGCCGGTGCGGGTGAGCCCGCCTGATCGCACTGCTCCGGCCCACGCGAGCAGGCGCTCGAGGTCGGGGTCGCCGGGACGGTCCTCGGTGTCCTTCGTGTCGCGGAGGCACGCGGCGAGCGTACCCGGCAGCAGGAGGGCCGCCGCACCCGCGGCGGCCGTTCCGAGCAGGTGTCTTCGGGAGAGTGGTGCGCGCATGCGCGAAAACTCGACCCGGCGGCGGCCGGAGGGCAACCCGTCGGCCATTGCCCGGGGTCGCTTCGCAGCGGCATCTTCCGCCGACAGTGTCCGCAGTCCGGCCGGGGGCCCTGGACCTCCGCTCCGGCATCCTGAATTCAGGGATCGATGAGGAGTACCCGCATGCCATACGTCGATGGATTCGTTCTGCCCGTCCCCAAGCGTCAGATACAGACCTATCGCCGCATCGCGCAGCGTGCCGGCAAGCTCTGGCGCGAGCTCGGGGCGCTGGAGTACCGGGAGTGCGTGGGCGACGACCTCAAGCTGACGATGGGCATCGCCTTCCCCCGGATGGCCAAGGCGAAGCGCGGCGAGACGGTCTGCTTTTCGTGGATTGTGTACAAGTCCCGCGCCCACCGCGACCGCGTGAACGCCAAGGTGATGAAGGACCCCCGGATGGCGAAGATGATGAGCCAGCCGATGCCGTTCGACCTCTCGCGGATGGCCTATGGCGGCTTCAAGGTGCTGGTGGACGCGTGAGCCGCTCTAGGTTCGCTTGAGCACTGCGACGGCCAGCGAGACGAAGGCGGCGAGCTTGAGCCCGGCGATCACTGCGTGCCACATCTCCCAGCGGTCCCGGAAGGCCGCCCAGTCGGCCGGGAGGGTCTGGGGTGTCCACGATGCGAACACCCGGTTGATCGGAACAATGAACCCGACCCAGACGCCGGCGAACGCGACCGTCAGCAGCAGCGCGGATGCGAGTGCCCACCGGACGATCTCCGGGCGCTGGCGAACCACGAATACGAGCCACCAGCCGGCGAGGATCGCCGCGACCTCGGTGACTCCGCCCACGACGGCGTAGTCGCGGTAGAGCGTTTCCATCGCCGCGCGCCAGAAGGGGCCGGACCAGGGCACCTTGCCGCGGATCTGCAGCACGTGGGACCAGGAAAGGCCGAGGCTGAGCGCGGTGAGCATCAGGCTGACGAAGAACGCGATCGGCGTGCGCATGCGCGAATCATCCGCGGCCGACCGCCGGGCGGCAGTGAGCGGGGTCACGGGACCCCGTTCCGTCGGCCGGTAGGCGGGCCAATGGCCAGGGCGCTCCGGTGGGCAGGCGTCGCAGCTGTCGTGCTCGCGGCCCTGCTCGTGCTTACGACCGCGCTCCCGGTCCGCCGGTGGCGCACCGGCCAGATGCCCGTGCCGCCCCTCCCGCTGATGCCGGGCGGGCCGGAGGTCGACCTCCCCCGACGGATCTGGATCGACACCGATGCCGCGTGCGGCCACGCGCGGACGGCCGACCCGGACGACTGCCTCGCCATCCTCCTCCTGGCGCGTACCCCGGATGTCGAGCTGGTGGGGATCTCCACGGTCTTCGGCAACGCGCCGCTCGATGTGACCGATCGGACAACGCGCGAGCTGGCGGCCCTGCTTCGTGGCGAAGGCGTCGACGTGCCCGTCTACCGCGGCGCGGCGCGTCCGCTCGACCCGAGGGCCGCCCCCGGTGACCGCGGCAGCTCCGCCCCCGAGACGCCCGCGCAGACCGCCCTGGGGCACGCTCTGGCGGAAGGCCCGCTCACCATCCTGAGCCTCGGGCCGCTCACCAACGTCGAGCTGACGCTGCGGCGGCACGCGGCCGGCGCCGCCGGCGTCGGCAGGCTGGTGGCGGTGATGGGGCGCCGGCCGGGCCACATCTTTCATCCGACCGAGGGCCGCGGTGCCGGCGCGGTTCTGTTCGGGCATGGCCCCGTGTTTCGCGACCTCAACCTCGCGGAGGATCCGTCCGCGGCCGCCGCGCTGCTCGCGCGCCGACTTCCGATGACTCTCGTGCCCTACGAAGTGGCGCGCGAGGTGAGCGTCGGTGCGGCCGATCTCGATCGGATGACGGCGGCCGGCGGTGCCGACGCGTGGGTCGCGCGGCGATCGCGCGAGTGGCTCGAGTTCTGGCGGAAGGATGTCGGGCTGGCGGGGTTCTATCCGTTCGACGCGGTGGCCGCGGCCTACGTGGACGCGCCGGAGCTCTTCTCCTGCGCCCGGGTGGCCGCCTCGGTGGAGACCGATGCCGCGCTCGGCTGGGTGGGCCGGCTGCTCGGCCGCGCCACCGGGCTGCTGGTCCGGCCCCTCGCCGCGAGCGCCCCGCCCGTCGGCGGCCGGGTCGTCTATTGCCCCCAGGTGGCGGACTCGGCGGTCCACCACCTGATGCTGCAGCGGCTCGCGCCGGCGTCCTAGCTACGCGACGGCCGGATGACTCTCGAGCGCGCCGAGGCGGGCCTCGAGGTCGGCCGCGCTCTGCGGCCGGTCCGCGGGCTCCTTCGCGAGGCAGGCGAGCAGCACCTGCTCCAGTGCCGGCGGGATGGGGTTGTCCGTCCGCCGCGAGGGCGGGACGGGCTCCTGCTGCATGTGCATGAACATCGTCTGAATCGCAGTGTCGCCCTGGAAGACGAGCTGTCCCGTGAGCAGGAAATACCCGACGCATCCGAGCGAGTACAGATCGGCACGCCCATCGATGGACTCGGACTGGACCATCTCCGGCGCCATGTACGCGGGGGTGCCCAGCGTCATGCCGGCGATGGTGGCCAGCGGATCCTCGCCCTTCGCGCCCTCGATCGACTTGACCAGCCCGAAATCGAGCACCTTGACGAAGTCCGGCTCGCGGCCGACGCGCCCCAGGTGGACGTTGGCCGGCTTGATGTCGCGGTGGACCAGCCCGGCATCGTGCGCCTCCTCGAGCGATTCGCAGACCTGGCGGAGGATGTGGACCACGCGGGCCGCCGGGAGCGGGCCGTCGCGGCGCACCAGCGTGTCCAGGTCGAGCCCTTCCAGCAGCTCCATGACCAGGTAGAGCCGGCCCTCCTCGGTCACGCCGAAGTCGTAGAGCTGCACCGTGTGGGGCGACTTGAGACGGGCCGCGGCGTCGGCCTCGCGCCGGAAGCGCGCCGTGGCGAGCTGCGCCTTGGTCCCGTCGTCGCCGGCGAGCGCCTCCGGGTTGATCAGCTTGATGGCCGCCGGCCGGGCCAGCATGCGGTGGGTGGCGAGATAGACTTCGCCCATGCCCCCGCGCCCGAGCAGCTCTCCGAGCCGGTAGCTGCCCAGCTCCCGCGCCCGGCTCACCTGTTGGCCGAGGCGCGTCACCACGCCCGACACCACGACTGCGACGCCCGCCAGCAGATAGTTCGGGTAGTGCATGGCGAGCGTGTCGAGCACGGAGTTGAAGTGGTAGACCCCGAACGCCCGGCCGATCAGCATGCCGAGCGGATCCATCGAGGCGGCCAGGAACGCCGCCACGGCCATCTTCCGCGGCTCCGCCGGCACGATCGCGGCCGTCATGAGCATGACCGGCCCGATCCAGGTGATCATGGGCCGCGGCACCGTCGGCGCGACGGAGACGGGCCCCCAGTGGACCATGACGCCCAGGTCGATCGCCGAGACCACCAGGTACACCAGAGAAAGATCGAGGACGAAGGCGGGATCGCGCTTGGTGTGTCCGACGTAGTAGTAGAGGGCGATGGAGGTCAGGAACGCGAACAGGGCAATCCCGTCGAGCACCCGGAACGACGTCCACTGCGGGTTCTGCGGCTCGGCGAGGTGAAGCGCGAGATGGCCCAGGGCCGGCCCCAGGATCCAGAGGGTCGCCGCGATCAGCGCCAGGATCTGGAGCCGCTTCGAGGCCTGGCGGAGAAGGTCGTCGGGCAGCCGTCGGGGGCGGCCACCGGTGGTGACGGTGAGGTCGGACGAGGTTTCGCGGGGGACGGCGCCCAGGATCCGTGGCGTGGGCATGGGTGAACTTTAGACGGGACGGCCGTGAAACCGAATCCCCCGCTCTTTCCGTCATACGGGGACCGCCCTGCCGACACCCGGCGTGGCGGCGCCCGCCTCCACCGGCCGGAGCACCGCATGCGGATCATGTTCCTGGGGCTCGCGCTCGCGCTGCTGCCGGCCACCGCCGCCGCCCAGGCGGCGGGAACGCCCACCCGCTCTCCCGAGCAACTGCACCGGGAGATCGTGGCCCTCGAGGAGCGGATCGGGCAGGCGAACTTCGCGTGCGACTACCGGTTCTTCGCCAGCGTGGAGGCCGCGGAGTTCATCTTCACCGACGGGTCCGGCGGCCTCACGACGCGGGCCGAAGACCTCGCCGGTGAGAAGGACTGCCGGCCGTCGACCGGGACCTACCGGCTGGACGAGGTGCGCATCATTCCCGCGGGCGACGCGGTGGTCTTCAATGCGCTCGCGACCACGACCAGGGTGAAGGAGGGCGGCGAGAAGGTCGTGCGCCGCCAGCGCTTCACCGACGTGCTCGTGTGGCGCAACGGCCGCTGGCAGCTGGTGGCGGGCCACTCGTCGCGGCTGCCGTAGACGATCCGCGACCCATGACCTCCGGCACCGAGCGCACCGCCGCCGCCGCGACGACCCCCGCCGTCTCGCGGATCGGGTCCATCGACCTGATCCGCGGCGCCGTCATGGTGCTGATGGCGATCGACCACGTCCGGGTCTATTCCGGCCTTCCGGCGGGCGGTCCGACGCCCGGCATCTTCTTCACCCGCTGGATCACCCACTTCTGCGCGCCCGCCTTCATCTTCCTCGCCGGCACCAGTGCCTTCCTCTACGGCCGGAGGCACCGGGACCTGTCTCGCTTCCTGCTCCTGCGCGGCCTCTGGCTGGTCCTGGTCGAGCTCACGGTGCTCCGGGTGGCGTGGACCTTCAACTTCGACTTCCGCGGCTACCTGCTGGCCGGCGTCATCTGGGTCATCGGATGGTGCATGGTGCTCATGGCCGGGCTGGTCCACCTGCCCGTGCCCGTGGTGGGCGGACTCGGCGTCGCGGTCATCGCCCTGCACAACGCCGTGATGCCCGGGCTGCTGCCGCTGCTGCCGGAGGCGCCCCGGAAGATCCTGTACACCGGCTTCCTGGAGGGGCCGATCGGGCCGCTGATCGTGCTCTACGTGATCGTTCCGTGGATCGGGGTCATGGCGGCGGGATACGGCTTCGGTCGGATTCTGATGCTCGAGCCGGCGCGTCGGCGGCGGGTCTGCTACGCGGTCGGCCTGGGCGCCATCGGACTCTTCCTCCTGCTGCGCGGCACCAGCCTCTACGGCGATCCCCGACCGTGGACTGCCGGCGGGGAGATGCCGGCGGCGCTGGCGTTCCTCAACACCACGAAGTACCCGGCCTCGCTCAGCTTCCTGCTCATGACGCTGGGACCGACCATCGCCCTCGTCCCGCTGCTGCAGAATGCGCGCGGGCAGGTCGCGGCATGGGTCAGCACCTTCGGCCGGGTCCCGTTCTTCTACTACGTCCTGCACATCCCGGTGATCCACGCCCTGGCGCTCGTGGTCTCGTGGGCGCGCCAGGGCAGGGTGAGCCCGTGGCTCTTCGCCAACCATCCGATGGGTAATCCGCCGCCGCCGGAGGGATATGCCTGGAGTCTGGGCCTGCTCTATCTGGT
>DASSYY010000140.1:0-7234 GCA_035703025.1 Gemmatimonadales bacterium
GTGCTCTACCGTCTAGAGCTCCTCGCCAGCGCCAGGCCCCGCTCACGGCCTCAGCCGCGCTCCCGCCTCCGCCCGCGAATGCACCCCCAGCTTGGCGAGCACCCGCTGCGTGTGGTGCCGCGCGGTATGGGGACTGATACCCAGCCGGCTTGCGACGGTGCGGTTCGAGCACCCTTCGATCAGGAGCAAGGCCACCTCGATCTCGCGGGGCGTCATGCCGTGCTCGGCGTGCAGATGGACCGCCGCGGGTCCCGGCGGCAGGGACCGGCCATTCGGCCCCAGGAGGCCGCCCGGCGCGGCGCCGGTGTCGCTCCTGAGCCGCGTCCGGTGCGAGCGCATCTCGAACACCGAGGCGCGGAGGCGGGCCATCAGCTCCCGGGCTTCGGCCCGGAGCTCCTGGTGACTCGAGCGCAATGCGGAGAGCTGGTCCGGCGTGATCGGTTTGTTCACTGCCCCTCCTGCGGCCACCCCGATACGTTTGGGTGACATGGCCAGCATCAATCTGACCCACCTTCGACGGGCGCTGGCGGCGAGGGGCCTGACCCCGGCGTCGGCCGTGCCGGAAGCGAGCGGGGGACGCACCGAGGAGGCGTGTCTTCGGCCGGCCCGCCTGGTCGAGGATCCGGCCCTTGCCTGGCACCCCGTCGGTCCGCCCGAGCCGTGGCCGGGGCCACTTGCCTTCCTGGACGGAGTCCAGCGCTCCGAGCTCGTCGCCTATGCCGGGGCCGCGCCCATCGTGGTGGGAGAGATCGCGGCCGCCGTGCGCGAGCGGTCCAACCGGAAGTTAGTCACTGTGCTCGAGGAACGTCGGTTCCTGGTCTTCGCCCGGCCGGCGGCCCTGGCCGCGGCGGGCGCCCTGCCCGAGGGCTGCCGCCTCGTAGCGCTCCCCGTCGACGACCCGGCGCATCCGGTGCGCGACCTCGCCAATGCCGCCCGGGCGCTCGACCGGGCCCGCGGCGCGCTGGAGCTCGAGCTGGGTGAGCGCTACCGTCTCAGATCGGAGGGGTGGCTCGTCGTCGACGGCGCGCTTACGGAGAGCCCCCGCTGGTCGGCCGATCCCCGCATGCTCGGCATCTCCAAGAGCCACGCGACGCTGCCGTTCGAGGGCGAGGACCTCGACCGCTACCTTCGGCTGCCCTGCGGCCACCGCTCGTCGGTCTACGCCCCCGAGACCCGGAGCCTCACACCGGTGCACGAATGGGCACTCCGGCTCTGGCCCTGGGAAGGCAAAGACGTGTTTCACGGTCTCGTGCGGATAGAGGTGGCGCCCGCCAATGGCACGGCCGAGATGGCCGATCGGCTGTCGCGGTACCTGCTCGCCGAACGTGCCCCCATCAGCACCCCGGACCACCGCTGGGACCGCCTGCTGTACGGAGTCCACTCGGTCGAGGCCTATCTCCGCGCCGGCGGCCGCCGCCTGGCCTGATCTCCTGGCGCGCGGTCGCCGCGCCCCTACTCGTTTCCACGCCGACGCGCCACATTCCTCGCATGCCCCATCCGCCGCCGCTCGGACGCGTGGTCGCCACCGAGCTCAAGCCGTCCACGCCGCATCAGTTCCACTTCTGGACCGCCCGCGAGACCCCGATCGGCATCGGGGCAATCGTCCGGGTCGAGGAGAACGGGCGGGTGGTCTACGGCGTCGTGACCGACGGCTTCGCCTACTCCGATCTCGTCACGCCCATGCACGCGGTCATCGGCGCCGATGGCGACCCGGTCGCCGCCGGGCTCGAGCCCAGTCAGCGGGCCGAGATCCGGCTCTTCACCGCCGCGGTGCTGCGCCAGATGCCCGAGGAGCCGCTGCAGCCGGTGCCGCTCGGCCCGGTGTGGCTCGCCAGCGACGCGGACGTGGTGCTCGCCCTCCGGATGGATGCCTACACCGCCGGCGAGCGCGCCACCGGTATTCCGGTCGGCCTCTACGCCGCCGGCGGTCTGGAGTCGCCCGTCTATCTCGACTGCGACTTCCTCCTCGGCCCCGAGGCGGCGCACCTCAACATCACCGGGGTCTCGGGCCTGGCGACCAAGACCAGCGCCGTCGAGTTCCTGCTGAGCAGCATTTTCCAGACTTTTCCCCGGCACAAGGGAAGCGTCGCGGCCCTCTGCTTCAACGTCAAAGGCCCCGACCTCTGCTTCCTCGATCAGCCCGCGGCGCTCGGCGACGAAGATCGGCGCCAGTACGCGCGTCTGGGGCTTCGCCCCGAGCCCTTCGGCGACGCGCACTACTATGCTCCGTTCAAGGCCGACGGCGTCAATCTCAACACCTTGCGGACCCACGAGAGCCTCGCGGAGAACACCCATCCGCTCGTCTGGGGCCTGCGGGAGGTCCTCGACTACGCCGAGGTGGTGCTCAATCGCGACGACGTCGACGCCAAGGCCGACGCCTTCATCGATTTTCTCGCCGAGCGGGTCGTGGGCCGCGAGTACCAGGACGACATGCTGCGTGGGAAGCCCTTCCATGTGCAGAGCTTTGCCGACCTGGAGGAATTCTTCCGGTCGATCTTCGACTTCATGGAGGCGCTGGGGAAGGGTGGGGAGGTGTGGAAGACGCATCACCTCGCGACCATCCGGAAGATCCGGAACCGGCTGAGCAATATCTCCACCCGGTCCAAGGGCCTGGTGACCGACGACGGTGCCGCCCACGATCTGCCCTGGGGCGCCTTCGCCGACCGGAGCGTGCATGTGGTGGACGTGGCGGGACTCGACCCGCTGGCGCAGGATCTGGTCTTCGCCCGGATCGTCTCCAAGCTGCGCGAGCATCTGGAGCGGCGCGACCTCGGCGTCGACCACGTCGTGGTCTTCGTCGACGAGCTCAACAAGTACGCCCCCGCCGAGGGGGCCGACACCTACGTGCGCAAGATGCTGCTGGACCTGTCGGAGCGCGGCCGCTATCTCGGCCTGGTGCTGTTCTCGGCCCAGCAGTTCCGCTCCCAGGTCCAGCGCCGGGTGGTGGGCAACGCCGGCACCGCGGTCTTCGGCCGGATGGACATGGACGAGCTCTCGATGCCGGCCTATGCCACCCTCTCGCCGGCCACCAAGATCAAGCTGGCCACGCTGCCCAAGGGCGAGCTCATGGTCCGCCATCCGCACTTCACCCAGCCCATCTTCGTCCGGTTCCCGCGCCCGGCCGTGCTCGGGAGCCGTGAGGGCATCGAGCGCTTTCCTCCGGCCATGGAATTGCCCTTCGCCGACGCGGTGGCCCGCCAGCTCCGCGGGCTCGACCGCCGGGTGAGCGCGGATGCGGTGCGGGCGCTGATCGACGGCCGGCGCGAGGACGATGTCCGCCGCGCCCTCGGCGCCACCCGGCGCGAGCGGCCGGCCGATGTGCTCGCCTTCTTCACGGCCTGCCTCGGCCGCCGCGTGAATGGCGAGGTGGTGCCTCCCCGCCGCGTCGTGCCGGCCGTGCGCCGGAGCGATGACGGCTACGGCTTCTGAGCGACCCGCTCCGCATCGCTCGCGCCGAACGTCCGCCGGATCGTCCAGCTCGCCTCCAGCCGCTCGGCATGCGCCTCGAGCAGGTCGCTGCGCGAGAGCATGCCCACCACCGTGCGCCGTGCCGCCCGGGTGACCACGGGCAGCCGGCCGACCCGTTCGTGGACCATGTGGTCCGCCGCCTCGCGCAAGGTCGAGTCGGCGAAGATCACCACCGGCGGTCGCTTGATCGCGTCGCGCACGCGCCGGTCGTCGCCGGCGGCCGGGTCGAGGAGGTCGCGCCGCGTCACCACGCCCACCAGCGTGCCGGCGTCGTCCAGCACGGGGAATCCCTGGTGGGTGGCGCCGTCGGCGCCCTGCACCAGCCACCGGCGCACCGAGGCCAGCGGCTCGTCCGCGCGGAGCGTGACGACCGGCGTCGCCGCGTGCTCGTGCACGAGCTTGTGGGCCAGGTGGTCGGAGACGTACTCGGTGGCGACCGGCGTGCCCCGGCGGGCCAGGCGCTCGGTCATGATGGTGTGTCGCATGAGGACGAGCGACACGAGGTAGGCCGCCGAGCAGCCCGCCAGCAACGGCAGCAGGCCCATCGGCTGGCGCGTCGTCTCGAAGGCGAACACGACCGACGCCAGCAGCGCCCGTGACGCGCCGGCAAACATCGCCGCCATGCCCACCAGCGCCGCGACCCGGGCGTCGAGGCCCAGCGCGGGCACGACGCCGTTCAGTCCGGCCCCCATCAGTGCGCCCAGCCCGCCCCCGATGGTGAACAGCGGCGCGAGGGTGCCGCCCGACGTGCCGCTGCCGAGCGCGATGGCCCAGCTCGCGAGCTTGAGCGCCACCAGCACCGCGAGCGCGCGTCCGGCCAGCGTGCCCGTCAGCACTCCGTCGATGTTGTCGTAGCCGATACCGAGCGTTCTGGGCGCCAGGTAGCCGATCAATCCCACGGCCAGTCCGCCGAGGGCAGGCCACCACATCCAGTGGAACGGCAGGCGCTCGAACGCGTCCTCGACGGCGTAGACGCCGCGCGTGATCCAGGTGGCCGCGAGCCCGATCACCGCCCCCAGGCCGGCGTAGGTCGCGATCGCGGCTCCACCCGGCTGGGCGATCGCCGCCATCTCGAACCCCGGCGCCGCGCCGTGCAGAGAGAAGCGCACGGCTGTCGCCGCGGCGCTGGCGAAGGCGACCGGGACGAGCGACCGCGGCCGGTACTCAAACAGCAGCAGCTCGATCGCCAGCAGCACCGCGGCCACGGGACTTCCGAACGTCGCCGCCATGCCCGCCGCCGCGCCGGCCGCCAGCAATACCTTCCGCTCGTCGGCCGTGACGGCCAGCACCTGCCCCAGGAGCGACCCCAGCGCGCCGCCCGTCGCAATGATGGGCCCCTCGGCGCCGAACGGGCCGCCGGTGCCGATGGCCACCGCGGAGGAGACCGGCTTGAGGAAGGTGAGGCGCGGGGCGATCCGGCTCTCGTTGCGGAGGATGCGCTCCATCGCTTCGGGGATCCCGTGGCCCCGGATCGCCGGCGAGCCGAACCGCGCCAGGAGGCCCACCAGGAGCCCGCCGGCGATCGGCACCAGGATGACCCACGGGCCGAGGCGGTTGCCCGCGGGCGAGACGGGCGCGATCGACAGCTGGCCGTAGAAGGCGAGCCGCGTCACCGCGTTGATCAGCGCGATGAGGATCTCGGCGGCGGCGGCCGCGGTCACGCCGACCGCTACGGCCAGCGCGCTCAGGTGAAGGATGCGGCGCCCCTCGTCGGGGCGGGTGCGGGGGACGCGGAGGTCGTCGAGCGCCGGCGCGAGGCCGGGCGCGACGGGCAGTCCCTCGCTGGTCGAGGGGAGGATCGGGTCGGCATCGGGCGTCATGGGCCTGAAGAATAGCGCAGTCGCCGCGGCTGCCGGGATCTCCGTTTCGTCCGCCGCTCGGCTTGCTTAATCCCGCCACGGCGAGACATTTCGTGGGTGAAGCTCGCCCATATCGCCGACCCGCATCTCGGCATCCGTCAGTACCACCGGCAGACCTCTGCCGGGATCAATCAACGCGAGGCCGATGTCGCGCACGCCTTCCGCAACGCGGTCGACGGCGTGATCTCGGCGCGGCCCGACGCCGTGGTGGTGGCCGGAGACCTGTTCCACTCGGTGCGCCCCACCAACGCCGCCATTGTGTTTGCGTTCCGCCAGTTCCAGCGGCTGCGCGAGGCGCTGCCGGACGCGCCGGTCGTGCTCATCGCCGGCAACCACGACACGCCGCGGTCCACCGAGACTGGCTCGATTCTGCGGCTCTTCGAGGAGCTGGGGGTCGACGTCGCTACCGACGAGACGCGCCGCCTGGTCTATCCGGCGCTCGACCTCTCGGTGCTCGCGGTGCCGCACCAGGCGCTGGTGAGCGGCACGCGCCCGTCGCTCCGGCCGGAGGGCCCCGAACGGCACCGGGTCCTGGTGCTGCATGGGGAAGTCGAAGGCGTCTTTCCGTTCGATCGGAGTGCGGCCGAATACGGCGGCGCCCTCCTGGGCCTGCAGGAGATGGCGCCGGACGAGTGGACCTACGTGGCGCTGGGCCACTACCACGTTCAGCACGAGGTGGCGCCGCGGGTCTGGTACGCGGGCTCCCTCGAGTACGTCAGTCCCAATCTCTGGGGCGAGCTGGTGGACGAGGCCGACCACGGGCTGTCGGGCAAGGGCTGGCTGCTGGCGGACCTCGAGCGCGGCACCGTCGAGCGGCGGGAGCTGCCGCTCGCGCGCGCCATTCTCGATCTCGAGCCCATCGAGGGCGAGGGCCAGTCGGCGGGGGCCATCAACACCCGTATCGCGGAGCGGGTGCGCGCCCTCCCGGGCGGTGTCGAGGATCGCATCGTCCGCCTCCGCGTCTGGAACATTCCCCGCCACGTGGCCCGCGAGCTCGATCACGCGGCCATTCGGGCGCTCAAGTCCGCGGCGCTGCACTTCCATCTCGACCTGCGCCGCCCCGAGCTCCACCGGGAGATCGGCGTGGGCGCGCCCGGGCGGCGTCAGACGCTGCCCGAGCTGGTCCGCAGCTATCTGGAGCGGCGTCCACTGCCCGCCGAGCTCGACCGGCAGGCGTTCGTCAGGCTGGGCGAGTCGCTGATCGATGCGGTCGAGCGCGATCTGGCCGGCGCCTGATGCAGATCAACCGCCTGCGGCTCTGCAATTTCCGCCAGCACGAGAGCACGGACCTCGAGCTCGGACCCGGGCTCACGGGCATCGTCGGGCCCAACGGCGCCGGCAAGACCACGCTGCTCGAGGCGATCGCGTGGGCGATGTACGGCATGCCGGCCGCCCGCGGCAGCCGCGAGACCATCCGCCGGCGCGGGGCGCCGCCGCGCTCTCGCGTCGAGGTCGAGCTGGACTTCTCGCTTGGGCCCCACCAGTACCGGATCCTGCGTACCCTGCACGGCGCCGAGCTCTACCAGGACGGCGACCCGGCTCCGATCGCGAACTCGATCGGAGCCGTCACCGAGCGCGTCACCCGGCTGCTGGGCATGACGCGCGACGAGTTCTTCAACACATACTTCACGGGGCAGAAGGAGCTCGCCGTCATGGCGGCGATGTCCGCCCCCGAGCGCGCGCAGTTCCTCTCCCGCGTCCTCGGGTACGAGCGGATCCGCGCCGCCCAGGACCGCCTCAAGGAGCGCCGGTCCGCGCTCAAGGCTCGCTACGATACTCTCCGCGCCGGCCTCGTCGATCCGGCGGAGCTCGAGGCGGCCGAGTCCCGGGCCCGCGAGCGCGTCGCGGCCGCGGGCGCGGCCGAAGGCGCGGCGGCAGCGGCCGCAGCGGCCGCGGAGCGCCGCCTG
>DASSYY010000004.1:0-3369 GCA_035703025.1 Gemmatimonadales bacterium
GGCCGGGATCTCCCCGCCGCACATAGATCCGGGTGCTGTCCGCCGCCGGCCCCGTCCCGAAGAACACCACATCCAGTCCCTGCTGGCGGAGCGCCCGGGTCGCCAGCCGCGCGAAGCCGGGCCGTTGCGTCCCGTTCAGCACCTCCACCCTGATCCGGCGCCCCCGGGACGGAATCGCGTAGGCGTGGCCGGGCAGGTGCTCGCGCTTCGGCGGCAGCATCAGCGCCACCGCTCCGGCAATGGCCACGGTGAGCGCCGCGATCAACGCGAGGCGGAGGGAGCGACCAGACTGTTCCAGAAGCGCACCGTGGGATCGATGAGAGGCCAGCCCGAGACGACGATGTGCGACAGCCGGTCGCGGGCCACCGCGAGCAGCACCCCGGCGGGATCGTCGGGAAACCGCTGGGCCAGCGCCGCTCGGTACTCGCGGCCGAACTCCCGGCCGGGTTCGAGAAAGTCCGCGCAGTACAGCACCCGTCCGACCATGTCCCACTCGGCCCAGCCGACCGAGTGATAGCGCACGGCGTCGAGGATGCCCTGGTCGGTCTCACCCTCGGCCGCCGCGCGCGCGGCGCTCGCCGGCCCGTGGCGGAGCGACGCGGGGCCGGGTGCGTCGGCCGCCCAGCGATCGAGCGATTCGGGGGACGCGTCGCGCAAGGCGTCGTGCAGCCAGACGGCGCGGAGCCACCGCTCCCGCTCGGCCGGAGAGATCTGCATCCGATCCGCCCACCCGCCGGCGAGGAGCGCCACCCGCTCCACGTGCGCGATCCGCTCGGGCGAGGCCTCCGCCCAGGCGGGGAGCCGGCTTCCCGCCGTCACCGGTCCAGGCCCTGCCCGAGGATGATGTTGTCGATCAGGCGGGTGCGGCCGAGCCGGGCGGCGAGGGCCACGACGGTCTCGGCGTCCACCCGCTCGACGGGGGTGAGCGTGGCGGGCTCGGCCACCGCGACGTATTCCACCTGCACCGACGGCTCGGTGGCCAGTACCCGCTGCACCGTCGCCAGCACGACCGCCGCGTCCCGCTCGCCCGCGACGAACCCCCGGTGCGCGGCGTCGAGCGCGGCGCTCAGCACCACCGCCCGCCGCCGATCGTCGGGGACGAGGTAGGCGTTCCGGCTGCTGAGGGCCAGCCCGTCGGCCTCCCGCACCGCGGGCACGACGACGATCTCGAGCCGCCAGTCCAGGTCCCGCACCATCTGCCGCACGAGGGTCGCCTGCTGGATGTCCTTCCGCCCGAAGCACGCCACGTCCGGCTCGGTGAGATGGAACAGCTTCGCCACGACGGTGAGCACGCCCGCGAAGTGCCCGGGCCGCGCGGCACCCTCCCAGCGGGAGGCGGTCGCGCCGGGCGCCACGCGGATCTCCGACCCCGGTGGATACATCACCACCTCGCTCGGCACGAAGACCGCGTCGACACCGCGCGCCTCCGCCAGCGTCCGGTCCCGCGGCAGATCGCGCGGATAGCGATCGAGGTCCTCGGCCGGCCCGAACTGGAGCGGATTCACGAAGATGCTCATGATGACGCGGTCCGCCCGGCGCCGGCCCTCGTCCACCAGCCGGAGGTGGCCCTCGTGCAGGAAGCCCATCGTCGGCACCAGCGCCAGCCGGCGTCCGGCCGCGCGCTCCTCGCGCACCCAGCGGCGCAGGTCGGGGATGGAGCTGAGCTCGATCATGTCTCTGGAGGCGGAAGGATCAATCGAAGCTGTGCTGCGGACCGGGGTAGGTGCCGTCGCGCACCTCGGCGGCGTAGGTCCGGACGGCGGCGCGCACCGCCTCGCCCAGCTCGGCATAGCGCTTCAGGAACTTGGGATTGAACATCTCGTTGAGGCCCAGCATGTCGTGGAGCACGAGCACCTGGCCGTTGCAGCCGGCCCCCGCCCCGATGCCGATGGTGGGAATCGCGAGCGCATCGGAGATGCGCGTGGCCAGCGCCGACGGCAGCAGCTCGAGCACGATGGCACAGGCCCCGGCCTCCTCGAGCGCCCGGGCATCGGCCAGGAGTCGCTCCGCCCCGGAGGCGTCCCGGCCCTGCACCCGGTACCCGCCGAGCGCGTGCACCGACTGCGGGGTGAGGCCGAGGTGCCCGATCACGGGGATCCCGCGATCCACCAGCGCCCGGACGGTCTCCGCCATCGGGCGTCCGCCCTCGAGCTTCACGCCGTGGGCCCCGCTCTCCTGCAGCACCCGGCCCGCATTCCGGATCGCCTCCGTCGGCGAGACCTGATAGGTGAGGAACGGCAGGTCGACGAACACGAGCGCTCGCCGAGTGCCCCGGCGGACGGACGCGGCGTGGTAGATCATCTGGTCGAGGGTCGCGCTGAGCGTCGTCTCGTGACCCGCCAGCACCTGGTTGACCGAGTCGCCGACCAGCAGCACGTCGACCTCCGCCTGGTCCAGCAGCCGCGCGAACGCCGCGTCATAGCAGGTGAGCATCACGATCCGGCGCCCCGCGGCCTTCATCGCGAGCAGGTCGGGCACGGTCATCGGTCGTGCGTCATCGGTCATGGGGTTGCAGCTCCGCCAGCTCTCGCAGCCAGAAGTCGCGGTTGGGCAGCTCGGGATGGGGAATGATAAGGTCGGGGTCGGCCACGCGCCGCCGTCCGTAGCGCACGATGTCCACGTCGAGCGTGCGGGCGCCCCACCGCTCGCCGCGGACGCGGCCCTGCGCCCGCTCGATCGCCTGGCAGGCCACGAGCAGCTCCCGGGGCGTGAGCCGGGTCTCGAGCAGGATCATCTGGTTGAGGTACGGGGGCTGGGCCATGGCCGCGAGCGGCGGTGTCTCCTCGACGGCCGACACCGCGACGATCTCCGTGTCCGGGAGCGTCGCCAGCGCCGCACGGGCCGCCGCGAGGTGCCCGGCCCGGTCGCCGAGGTTGCTGCCGAGCGCCACGTATGCGCGTTCGGCGGCGGCCACCATCGTCAGGTCTCCACTACGAAGTGCCGGGCAATGCGCTGGAGGTCGGCGGCCACGTCGCCCAGCTCGCGGATGGCCTGCTCGAGATCGGCCTGGCCGCTCGCCGCCTCGGAGGCCCGCTGCGCCAGCGCTTCGGTCTCGCTCAGGGTGCGGGCGGAGCTGGCCGCGACCTGCCGGATCTGTCCGGTCAGCCCGTCGACCGCCCGGAGCTGCTCGGCGGCGGTGACGGCGATGGCCCGGGCATGCCGGCCGGCTTCCCCTGTGGTCCCGACGATGGCGTCGAGTGCCCGCGCCGCATCGGCGCTCAGCTCCTCGACGCCGGCCACCGCCTGGCGCCCGCGCTCCATCTGGCCGCTCACGCCGGCGACCTGGTCGGCGATCTCCTCGAGCAGGTGGCGCGCCTCGCCTGCGGCGTGGAGGCTCTGGGCCGCGAGGTCCCGCACCTCGTCGGCCAC
>DASSYY010000114.1:0-2668 GCA_035703025.1 Gemmatimonadales bacterium
GGCGATCGGCCCCGAGCCGCTCGAGCCCGACTTCACGCCCGAGCGGCTCGGCCAGTCCCTGGGACGGTCGCGCCAGGCGGTGAAGAAGGTGATCATGGACCAGCGGCACCTGGCGGGGGTGGGCAACATCTATGCAAACGAGGCGCTGTTCGCGGCGGGGATCGACCCGTCGAAGCCGGCCCGCCGGCTCACAGGCGACGACCACCGCCGCCTGCACGCCGAGATCCGGCGGATCCTCGAGGCCGCCATCGCGTCGAACGGCACGACGGTCCGGGACTACCGCACGGGCACCGGCGAGCCGGGCAATTTCCAGCTGGAGCTCCTGGTCTACGGTCGTGAAGGTGAGCCCTGCCGGCACTGCGGCACTCGGCTCACCGGTACGCACCTGATCGACGCGCGCATCACGGTCTTCTGCCACCGCTGCCAATCGTGAGCCGCACCCGTCGCGCCCAGCGCGCCGTTCCCCTCCCCGCCACCGACCTCGAGCAACTGCGCGAGCGCGTGCGCGCGCTGGCCGAGAACCGGCCGGCGGTCTATCGCATGACCGACGCGATGGGCCGGGTGATCTACGTGGGCAAGGCCAAGCGGCTCCGCACTCGCCTGCT
This sequence comes from Gemmatimonadales bacterium, assembly GCA_035703025.1. Lineage (GTDB taxonomy): Bacteria > Gemmatimonadota > Gemmatimonadetes > Gemmatimonadales > GWC2-71-9 > CAVVWJ01. Next base: position 606 of record DASSYY010000114.1, read on the forward strand.
CACCTATTTCCGCGCCGCCTATCCGGACGACAAGGCGGCCCGCATCCTCTACGCCGCCGGCGACATCGCCTGGGACTACGTGCCGAGCGAGTTCGCCGCCTACCTCGGCGAGCTCCGGCAGATCCGCAAGTTCCGCCCGCACTTCAACCACCGCGGCAACGTGACGCGCCGGAGCGTGCTCATCAAGATCTCGGGCGACCTCGCGCCGCGGATCTACGCCGGGGCGACGGTCGCGCGGGAGGATGCCCGGTGTTACGGCCCGTTCCGGTCGATGGCGCGGACTCTCGAGGCGGTGCGGACCCTCAACGACCTCCTCGGGCTTCGGGATTGCACGGCCGAAATGCCCGCGGTGTTCGCGGGCCAGGGCGACCTGTTCGACCAGCCACGCCAGGCCGGATGCATGCGGCACGAGTTCGGGTTCTGCAGCGGACCGTGTGCGGGGTTCGTGGCGCAGTGGGACTACCGGCGGCGGGTGGAGACCGCGATGGCGTTCCTCGAAGGCCGGACCATCCAGCCGATCGATCGCGTGGTGCAGGCGATGCAGGACGCCGCCGCCGAGGCCCGGTTCGAGGTGGCCGCGCGCTGGCGTGAGAAGTTCGAGCAGCTCGAGTGGCTGCTCGCAGCCACCAGCCGGGCCCGGTCGGCGCGCGACCTGCTCACGTTCGTGTATCGGGATCCGGGGGATTTCGGAGACGACCGCGTGTACCTGGTGCGGCAAGGAGTCGTGCGCGCGTCGTTTCCTCACCCCAGCACGCCGATCGAAACCGAGGCCTTCCGCGCCGTGGTGGCCGAAGAGGCGGCGCGGCCGGCTCCGCCCACGGGCCCGCTGCCGCTCGAAGCCCTCGACGAGATCCTGTTGCTCATGTCCTGGTTCCGCGCCCATCCGGACGCCCTGCGCCGGACCTCGCCCTACTCCGACTGGGCGGCCTGAGCGACAGGCTACCCCCGGATCGATCTCCAAGCGTCCGCCTCAGGTGACAGCCCGCCGAGGAGCAGCGCAGTAAGATACCATCCTAAAACGACTTATCGAGAACTGCATTTCCTGGCATCCCACCTGCCTCACCCTCCCCCGTTGCGCTGCCTGCGCAGCCATTCACCAGTCTTGCGGGAGGTCACATGCTCACACGAATCCTTTGGGCCGGCGCCCTGGCCGGCCTCGCCGTCACGACGCCGTTGGCCGCCCAGCGCTCCAGCGGTCCCTCGTTCGGAATCACGCCGTACGCCGGCTACATGAAATTCGGCAATCTCGTCTCGGGTCCGCTCGGTACCAGTCTCCGGAACGGCGGCGCCGCCGTCTACGGCGCCGAGGCGACACTGGGGCTGACCCGGAGCATCGCCCTGGTCGGCAACCTGGGATACTCCCAGCCGGGACTCGAGATCGGCGCCCCGTTGATCGGCGGCCTGTCGGTAGGACGGAGCTCGGTTCTTCTGTACGACGCCGCGCTCAGGCTGCGCGTGCCGGTGGGAACGGGTGCTCTGCCGATCTCGCCGTTCGTCCAGGGTGGGGCCGGCGCCGTGCGGCAGTCGTTCGACATCGGACCCGCATCGACGCACTCGACCAACTTCGCCTACAACGTCGGGGCCGGCGCGGACGTGGCGATCGGCTCGCGCCTCGGGCTGCAGGTGATGGTCAAGGATTACATCGGGAAATTCGACGCCCAGGAGGCGACGGCGCTCAACGTCGATACCAAGACGACGCACAACTTCGCGGTGAGCGCGGGGCTGCGGCTGGGGTTGTAGTCGCATCGCCGGCGGCCGTTCGGTGAAAGGCGCCGGGACGACCGCCTGCGGGGTGAGGCCGCGCGGTTTGGCCCGCAGGCAGTGGGCTGACGGCGCGTGAGAGCCGTCAGTCGTAGGGTAGCGAAGGGGGCATGACCGAAGTCATGTCCCCTTCGCTGCGCTCAGCTGACTCGCCTGCACCCGCGGTCCTTGGCCGGGATCACAGAGTCGCTGCCTGAAGCGGCTCGCGTTTCGAAAGCCCGCTCACCCCACCGATCGTGCCGACCCGGCCTGTCCACTCGAATCTCCGACTCACTCTAGCGGCACCCACAGTGCCGGCGTCC
>DASSYY010000143.1:0-5418 GCA_035703025.1 Gemmatimonadales bacterium
GAGGGCCCGGGCCAGCGTGTCGCTCCGGCCTGGATCGGGCCGGTCCGGCGCCGGCGGGTGGTCACTGCCGAGCAGCGCCAGGCTGCCCGGCCCGCAGCGCGGGCAGTGGGCGGTGCCCCCGGGCAGCGGGGCACGACAGGACGAGCAGACCAGCAGGGGCAGCGGACCTCCAGAGCGACGTGCGTCTCGGACAGTAAAGGCTAAGCCGGGTGGCGGGAAGCCACCCGGGGGGTGGACGCGCGGGATGGAGCCTCTGCCGGCGGGCCGGGAGGGAGCCGGCCATGGCCGCCGACTCGGCGTCGTGGTGACATCATGTTGATGCGTGCCGTGCAACTTTGGCTGGACAGTTTGGCTCAAACAGCCAAGATTCTGCTAATACGTTCTCCGTTTTGTGGTATTTCTGCACGATTCACTTGACACCATTTGTACCCCTCCATATACTCCCGCCAGGGCATCCGGCACCGCCGGAGCCGAGCCTGTTGCTTGCCCCTCAACCTTCGAACGCGCGAGAGACCGCCATGGCCACTACCGCACGCGCCAAAGCCCCCGGCCGTGTCGCCCAGACCAGTGAAGTCGGGAAGCTCCTCGATCTGATCAAGCAGAGGAAGGTGCAGGTCGTGGACGTCAAGTTCTGCGACCTGCCCGGCACGTGGCAGCACTTCTCGATTCCGGCCGCCACGCTGGACGAGGAGATGATCAAGGAAGGCCTCGGCTTCGACGGCTCGTCCATCCGCGGGTTCCAGGCCATCAACGAGAGCGACATGCTCCTGCTGCCGGACGTCTCCACCGCGTTCGTGGATCCGGTCCTGGAGGTGCCGACGCTGTCGCTGACCTGCGACATCTACGATCCGCTGACGCTCGAGCCCTACTCGCGCGACCCGCGGTTCATCGCGTTCAAGGCCGAGGAGTACCTCCGCACGACGGGGATCGCCACCACCTCGTACTGGGGACCGGAGGCCGAGTTCTTCATCTTCAATTCGGTGCGCTTCGACCAGAACGCCCACGAGGGGTACTACCACATCGACGCCGAGGAAGGGGTGTGGAACTCCGGGCGGAACGGCGGCACGCCGAACCTGGGGCATCGCCCCAGGCACAAGGAGGGCTATTTCCCAGTGCCGCCGGCGGACCGGCTCCAGGACGTGCGCTCGAAGATCATGCTCGCGCTGATCGAGGCGGGCGTCCCGGTCGAGGTGCAGCATCACGAGGTGGCCACGGCAGGACAGGCGGAGATCGATTTCAAGTTCGGCACGCTGGTGCAGACGGCCGACCGCCTGCTGGCCTACAAGTACATCGTCAAGAACGTCTGTCACAACCTGGGCTACACGGCCACCTTCATGCCGAAGCCGCTGTTCGGCGACAACGGCTCGGGCATGCACGTGCACCAGTCGCTCTGGAAGGGCGATCAACCGCTGTTCTACGATGAGAGCGGCTATGCGCTGCTGTCGGAGACCGCGCGGCACTACATCGGCGGCCTGATCGCGCACGCGCCGGCGCTGCTCGCGCTCTGCGCGCCTACCACCAACAGCTACCGCCGCCTGGTGCCCGGCTTCGAGGCGCCGGTCAACCTGATGTACTCGGCCCGGAACCGGTCGGCCATCTGCCGGATCCCGTGCTACTCGAGCAGCCCGAAGGCGCGCCGCGTCGAGTTCCGCGCGCCCGACCCCACCGCCAACCCGTACCTGGCCTTCTCGGCGCTGCTCATGGCCGGCCTCGACGGCATTCAGCGGAAGCTCGAGCCGCCCGCGCCGATCGACGAGGACCTCTACGAGCTGCACGATGAGCGCAAGGCGTCGATCAAGACGGTTCCGGGGTCTCTACCCGAGGCGGTCGCGGCGCTCGAGGCGGATCACGAGTTCCTCCTCAAGGGCGATGTCTTCACGCCGGACGTGCTGGACACCTGGATCACGATGAAGCGGACCAAGGACATCGCGCCCGTCAATCTCCGGCCGCACCCGTACGAGTTCTTCCTGTACTACGACGCCTGAGATCGACGGCGCTCGCCGAGCGCCGTGATCCCGAGCGCACGAGGGACCTTCTCCGCCGAGTTCGATCCGGCGGTGACGGTCCCTCGCTGCGCGTGGGATGGCGCCCGGTTCGGTGATCATCACACCCGGCCAGCCGGCCTCATGTACATTTGAGCCCATGCCCACCCCCCTCCGCAGCGACGCCATCACGGCCGGCGTGCAGCGCGCCCCCAACCGCGCGATGCTCCGCGCCGTCGGGTTCGGCGACGGCGACTTCGGCAAGCCGATCATCGGGATCGCCAACGGCTACAGCACGATCACCCCCTGCAATGCGGGCCTCGACGTGCTGGCGCGCCGGGCCGAGGCCGCGGTCCGGACTGCGGGGGCGATGCCGCAGCTGTTCGGCACGATCACCGTGAGCGACGGCATCTCGATGGGCACCGAGGGCATGAAATACTCGCTGGTCTCGCGCGAGGTCATCGCGGACTCGATCGAGACGGCCTGCGGCGCGGAGAGCATGGACGGCGTCGTCGCCGTCGGGGGCTGCGACAAGAACATGCCGGGCGCCATGATCGCGATCGCCCGGATGAACATCCCCGCCATCTTCGTCTACGGCGGCACGATCAAGCCCGGCCACCTGCACGGCCGGGACCTGACGGTGGTCAGCGCCTTCGAGGCCGTGGGGCAATTCAGCGCCGGGACCATCGACGAGCGCGAGCTGCTCGAGGTCGAGCGTCACGCCTGTCCCGGCAAGGGCTCCTGCGGCGGGATGTTCACCGCCAACACCATGTCGTCGGTGTTCGAGGCCATGGGCATGAGCCTGCCCGGCTCCTCGACCATGGCGGCCGAGGACGCGGAAAAGGCCGAGAGCGCGGCCCGGTCGGGCGAGGTGCTGGTGGGCGCCGTACGGCGGCAGCTGCTGCCCCGGCAGATTCTCACCCGGCAGGCGTTCGAGAACGGGATCGCGGTGGCCATGGCGCTCGGCGGGAGCACCAACGCCGTGCTCCACCTGCTCGCCATCGCGCACTCCGCGGGCGTGCCGCTCACCCTCGACGACTTCGAGGTCATCCGCGCGCGCGTGCCCGTGCTCTGCGACCTCAAGCCGTCGGGCCGCTACGTCGCCACCGACCTCCACGCGGCCGGCGGCGTGCCGCAGGTCATGAAGATGCTCCTGGCCCACGGGCTGCTCCACGGCGAGGCGCTCACCATCAGCGGCGAGACCGTCGCCGAGACGCTGGCCCAGGTGCCGGCCGAGCCCCGGGCCGACCAGGACGTGATCCGCCCCTGGGGCCGTCCGCTCTACCCTCAGGGCCACCTCGCGGTGCTGCGCGGCAACCTGGCGCCCGAGGGTTCGGTCGCCAAGATCACCGGCGTGAAGGTGCCGCGAATCACCGGCCCGGCCCGGATCTTCGAGTCCGAAGAGGCGTGCCTCGACGCCATCCTGGCCGGCGGCATCCGGCCGGGGGACGTGCTCGTGATCCGCTACGAGGGGCCGCGGGGCGGTCCGGGGATGCGGGAAATGCTGGCGCCGACGTCCGCCATCATCGGGGCCGGCCTGGGCGACTCGGTCGCGCTGATCACCGATGGACGGTTCTCGGGGGGCACCTACGGACTGGTGGTGGGGCACGTCGCCCCGGAGGCGGCGGTGGGCGGACCGATCGCGCTCGTCGAGGAAGGCGATCCGATCACCATCGACGCGAACGAGCGGCTGCTCGCGGTGAATGTGGACGAGCGCGAGCTGGCCCGCCGGCGCGGCGCCTGGCGACCGCCCGCGCCCCGGTACACCGCCGGCGTGCTGCACAAGTACGCGCGCCAGGTGTCCAGCGCGAGCCTGGGCGCGGTGACCGATCTCTAATCCACCGGTCGCCGCCGTCGTCCGGCCGGGGTCCGCCGCCCGCGCCCGCCAGGCGGCGATCATCGCGCTGATCTGCTTCGCCCTGTTCATGCTGGTGGGCGCGGCCATCCAGACCAGCTGGCTGCAGGCCCTGGACGTCCGGCTGATGGTCGCGCTGGGGCCTCACCGGCCGGACTGGTGCACGGCCGTGATGCGCGTCGTGAGCACGCTGGGCTCGGGCGCGGTCGAGATTCCCCTGGCGCTCCTGCTGAGCTTCCGGCTCGCGATGATCCGGCGCCACTCCGAAGCCTACGGTTACGCTGCCGCGACCCTGAGCGGCTGGGCGCTCTACGGGCTGCTCAAGTTCCTCTTCCACCGGGCCCGTCCCCACGTCATTCCCCGCCTCATGCGCGGGGCAGGCTGGTACTCGTTCCCGTCCGGACACGCCACGCTGGCGCCGCTGGTGTTCGGCCTCGGCGTGCTCATCTGGGCCGCGCCCCGGTCCCGGGCGACCCGGATCACGCTCGTCGCCGCCGCGGCGCTGCTCTCGGTCCTGATCTCGTTCTCGAGGACCTACCTCGGTGCCCACTGGCCCTCCGACGGGGCCGGAGGACTGCTGCTCGGCACCGGCTGGGCCGCACTGTGGGTCTGGTGGTGGGAGCGGGCCGGGGCAGCGACGGAGGCCTGGGGGCGGCGCTAGATGACTCCGGCCCCGACCAGCGCGGCGACCCGCTCACCCATCTCCCGGGTGCTCACGGTCGGCTCGCCGGGGCGGGCGATGTCCGCGGTCCGCGCTCCCCCGGTCAGCACGTCCGCGATCGCCTGATCGATCCGGTCGGCTGCCTCTCGCTGCCCCAGTCCGTAGCGCAGCAGCATGGCGGCCGAGGCGATCGCGCCCAGCGGATTGGCAATGCCCTTGCCCGCGATATCCGGGGCCGAGCCGTGGACCGGCTCGAACAGGCCCGGCCCGTCGCCGATCGAGGCCGAGGGAAGGAGTCCGAGCGATCCGGTGAGCACCGCGGCCTCGTCGCTCAGGATGTCGCCGAAGAGGTTCTCGGTCAGGAGCACATCGATGGCCGCCGGCTGGGCCACGAGGCGCATGGCGGCATAGTCCACATACAGGTGCTCGAGCCGGACGTCCGGGAAGTCGAGCGCCACCCGGGTCACGGTCTCGCGCCAGAGCTGGGACACCTCGAGCACGTTGGCCTTGTCCACCGACGTGACCAGCCGGCGCCTGCCCCGGGCCGCCTCGAAGGCTACCCGGGCCACCCGCTCGATCTCGGGTACCGTGTAGCGCATGGTATTGACCGCGGTCTCGGCCTCGAGGGCCCGCGGCTGACCATAGTAGAGCCCGCCCAGCAGCTCCCGTACGATCAGCAGGTCCACCCCGTCGAGCCGCTCGGGCCGGAGGGGAGAGGCATGACGCAGGGCCGGGTGAACTGCGGCCGGCCGCAGGTTGGCGTAGGCGCCCAGGAGCTTCCGCAGGGCCAGCAACCCGGCCTCCGGCCGCCGGCGGCCCTCCGCAGCGGCGAGCGAGGGATGGCCGACGGCCCCGAGCAGGACCGCGTCGGCCTGGCCGACGGCGGCGGCCGTGCGGGGGGGCAGGGAGTCGTCGGCCTC
>DASSYY010000260.1:0-6277 GCA_035703025.1 Gemmatimonadales bacterium
AGACCGCGTCGGCCACGGTACCCGTCACGGCGTTGTGTCCGGCCGGAGCCGGGCGGCCGTCGGTCAGGTCGATCGCCTCGGGGCGGACGGTGAGCCAGGCCTCGCGGCCCGGGGGCAGGGGGCCATCGCTCAGACCGCGCAGGGTCACGTCACCGCACCGCAGGGTGACGACCCCGGAGGCGTACTCGACGACGGTCCCCGCCAGCAGGTTGGTATCGCCGATGAAGTCCGCGACGTAGCGCGACGCCGGCCGGTCGTAGAGGTCGCGCGGAGTGCCGATCTGGGCGATTCGCCCCTGGCGCATGAGCACGATCCGGTCGCTCATGGTGAGCGCCTCCTCCTGATCGTGCGTGACGTACACGAAGGTGATGCCGAGGTGGGTCTGCAGGTGCTTGAGTTCGAGTTGCATCTCCTTGCGGAGCTTGAGATCGAGCGCGCCGAGCGGCTCGTCCAGCAGCAGGACCCGCGGGCGATTGACCAGCGCGCGGGCCAGCGCCACCCGCTGCTGCTGGCCGCCCGAGAGCTGCCGCGGCGACCGGGCGCCAAGCTGCTCGAGCTTGACCATCGCGAGCGCGCGCGTCACCCGCTCCTCGCGCTCCGCTGCCGGCACCCGCCGCATGCGCAGCCCGTACCCGATGTTGTCCCGCACGCTCATGTGGGGGAACAGCGCGTAGTGCTGGAAGACGGTGTTGATGTCGCGCTTGAACGGCGGCAGCGCCGCGATCGGCTGCCCGCCCATGAGGATGTCGCCCGCGGTCGGGGGCTCGAAGCCGGCGATCATCCGGAGCGTCGTCGTCTTCCCCGAGCCGGACGCGCCCAGGAGCGTGAGGAACTCGCCGGCGGCGATGTCCAGGGAAAGGTCGTCCACCGCCACGAAGTCGCCGAAGCGCTTCGAGAGGTGGCGCAGCTCGAGGAGCGGCGTCCGGACGACCTCGGCCCGCCGGACGATCTTGTCGAGGTCGAGTTGGGCAGCGTCTGGAGTGGGCATCGGCGGGGTGGAAGAATGGACGCGGCGGGCGGGGCGACCTGCCGCCCCGCCCGCCCCGCGTCCCCTACTTGGCGGCCTTCACCTCATTCCAGATCTCCTGGTACTTCTCGCGGCGCGGGCTCCACTGCCAGAAGTTGACCTTGGTGCCGTAGTCCGAAATGTCGCGCTGGCTCGCGGCCTGCTCCGCGCTCATGTACGACTTGGCGGCGGGGTTGGCGACGATGTAGGCGGTCACGTCGTACAGCAGCTTCTGGGTGAACGGCTGCGCCGAGTACTCGAGCCAGGCGTAGGCCGCGTCGAGGTTCTTGGCGCCCTTGGTGAGCACCCAGTGGTCGGCCCAGGCCGTGGTCCCCTCCTTCGGGATGGTCTCGCCGGCGGGGAACTTGGCCTGCCGGAGCTGGTTGGTCATGAGCGGCCAGCCCTCGCCCGCCACCACCTCGCCGCTCTGGAAGAGCTGCGTCATGTCGCCCGCGGTGACCCAGTACTTCCGCACGTTCGGCCGGAGCTCGAGCATCTTGGCCTTGACCCGCGCCAGGTCCTCGTCGCTCAGGTTGTACAGCTTGCTGGGGTCGTTGGGGTCGTCCATCCCGAGGTACTGGGCCACCATGTACAAGGTGGCGATGTCGTCCTGGAGCGACAGCTTGCCCTTGTACTTCTTGTCCCAGAGGGCGCCCCATGAATCGGGAGCCTTGGTGATCTTGGTCGTGTCGTAGATCAGCGGGTTCGGGCCGAACGCCCAGGGGACGCCGTACACGACGCTGTCCTTCCGGGCCACCTTCAGGTTCCGGAAGCCTTCGCTGAGGTCGGCGTAGCTCGGAATGCGGGCCAGGTCGAGGGCCGAGGCGAGGTCGGCGTCGATGATCGCCGTGGCGGCGTCGCTCGACGGCGAAATGAGATCGATGGTCTCGGCGCCGCCGGCCCGGAGCTTGGCGACGAGGTCGTCGCTCGAGCCCATGTAGGTCGCGTTGACCTTGACCCCGCACGCCTCCTCGAACGGCTTGGCGAACAGCGTGTCGGTGTAGCCCTCCCACACCATGAAGTTGAGCTCGCCGCCGATGGGCTTGGGGCACAGCTGCGCGAGGTAGGTCTTGGCGTCCGCCCGCGCGTCGCTGGTGGGCGTGATCGTGATCTTCGTGGCCTTGGCCGCCGGCGCGGCCGCCTTCTTGTCCCCCCCGCCGCAGGCCGCGGCCAGCAGCAGCACCGCGGTCAGGGCCAGGGGGCCGGGCACTCTCGAACGCCGCCAGGTCATGGAGCGCAACTCCTTGATGTGATGTGGGCTGGGCCGGGAGGGGTCCCCCTCCGGCTACAATCCTACATCCGAAACCGGCCACTGAGAAGGAAGCGCGGGGGTGGCGGGGCGAGCGCCGCGGGCGTTACTTCCAGCCAAGCAACGGCGTGATGGAGTCACGTCCACCTCTCGACCGAGTCGAATCATGTCCGGCACCATCCACCTGCAGACCGAGATCCCCGGTCCCAACAGCCGTGCCCTCCTCGCCCGCCGCGCCAAGGCGGTGCCGAAGGGGGTGCCCGCCGTCACGCCGATCGCCGTCGTCCACGCCGAGGGCGCGGTGCTGACCGACGCCGACGGCAACCGCCTCATCGACTTCGGCGGCGGGATCGGCGTGGTCAACACCGGCCACCGGCATCCCGGCGTGGTCGAGGCGGTCCGCACCCAGCTCGACCGGTTCGCGCACGTCTGCTTCCCGGTGTCGACCTACGAGCCGTACGTCGAGCTCGCCGAGCGGCTCAACCGGATCACCCCCGGCTCCCACGAGAAGCGCACCTTCTTCGTGAACAGCGGCGCCGAGGCGGTCGAGAACGCGGTGAAGGTGGCGCGGTTCTTCACGGGCCGGCAGGCGATCCTGTGCTTCGAGCACGGCTTCCACGGCCGCACCAATCTCGCCATGGCGCTCACCTCGAAGGTGATGCCGTACAAGAAGGGGTTCGGCCCCTTCGCGCCCGAGGTCTACCAGATCCCGTACCCGTACTGCTACCGCTGCGCCGAGGGGCCGTCCGGCGAGCGCTGCTGCATGGCGAGCGCCGCGCGTCTCGAGCAGGTCCTGGCCGCCACCGTCGATCCCGGCTCGATCGCCGCGATCATCATGGAGCTGGAGCTCGGCGAGGGCGGCTTCGTGCCCGCCCCGGTCGAGTACGTGCAGATGCTGGCGGCGTTCGCCAGGCAGCACGGCATTCTGTTCATCGCGGACGAGATCCAGACCGGCTTCGGCCGGACGGGCAGGATGTTCGCCTCCGAGCACTACGGCCTGGTGCCGGACCTGATCACGACCGCCAAGTCGCTGGCCGGCGGGCTGCCGCTCGCGGCGGTGACCGGCCGGGCCGACGTGATGGAGGCGCCGCAGGTGGGCGGCCTGGGCGGCACCTACGGCGGGAACCCGCTGGCCTGCGCGGCGGCGCTGGCGGTACTGGACGCCATGGAAGCCGAGCGGATCCCGGCGCACGCGCAGCGCACCGGGGACCGAGTCAAGGCGCGCTTCCGTCAGTGGGCCGAGCAGTTCTCCTGCATCGGCGACATCCGCGGGCTCGGCGCCATGGTCGGCCTGGAGCTCGTGACCGACCGCGAGAGCCGGACGCCCGACAAGGCGCTCACCGGCCGGGTGCTCGCCGGCGCCCTGGAGCGCGGCCTGGTGCTGCTGTCGGCCGGGACGTTCGGTAACGTGATCCGGGTGCTCGCCCCGCTCACCGCCGACGACGCGATCATCGACGAAGGGCTCGACGTCATGGGGGCGGCGCTCGAAGCCGCCGTGGGGCGGACACCGGCGCTCGCATGATCGCCGACCGGGCGCGCCTCGCGGCGCTCCTCGCCGAGGAGCAGCGCCGCTTTCGCGAGACGCACCCCCGGTCCCTGGCCCTGTACGAGCGGGCGCGCCGCTCCCTGCTCGGCGGCGTGCCGATGCACTGGATGGTGCGCTGGGCGGGCGGGTTCCCGCTCTTCGTCACCGATGGCACCGGCGCCCATCTCCGCGACGTCGACGGGCACCGATACCTCGATCTCTGCCTGGGCGACACCGGCGCCATGACCGGCCACGCCCCGGCGGCCACGGTCGAGGCGGTCCGCGCCCAGGCCGGCCGCGGCTTCACCTTCATGCTCCCCACCGAGGACGCGATCTGGGTCGGCGAGGAGCTGGCCCGCCGGTTCGGCCTTCCCTACTGGCAGTTCGCCGTCACCGCCACCGACGCCAACCGCTTCGCGATCCGCCTGGCCCGCCACGTCACCGGCCGGCCGAAGATCCTGGTCTTCAACTGGTGCTACCACGGCACCGTGGACGAGACCTTCGCCACGCTGGTGGATGGCCGGACCGTGGCGCGCGACGGAAACCTGGGGCCGCCGGTGGATCCGGCGCTCACCACCAGGGTGGTGGAGTTCAACGACGTACCGGCGCTCGAGGCCGCACTGGCGCACGGCGACGTCGCCTGCGTGCTCGCCGAGCCCGCGCTCACCAACGTCGGCATCGTGCACCCCGAGCCGGGCTTCCACGCCGCGCTCCGCGAGCTGACGCGCCGAACCGGCACGCTGCTCATCATTGACGAGACCCACACCATCTGCACCGGGCCCGGCGGCTATACCCGGGCCCACGGGCTCGAGCCCGATATCCTCACGCTGGGCAAGCCGGTCGGGGGCGGAGTTCCGTGCGCCGTGTACGGCCTCTCCGCGTCGTTCGCCGAGCGGGTCGAGGCGCGGAGCCGCCTCGAGACGGCGGACACCGGCGGGATCGGAGGTACGCTCGCTGCCAATGCCCTCGCGACCGCCGCCATGCGCGCCACGCTCGAGCACGTGCTGACCGAAGCCAGCTACCAGCGGACGATTCCGCTGGCCGAACGGTTCGCGCGGGGCGTGGAGACCGTGATCGCCGAGGAGCGGCTGCCCTGGATCGTGAAGCGGCTCGGCTGCCGGGTCGAGTACTGGTTCCGGCCGGCGCCGCCGCGCAACGGCGGCGAGGCGGCGGCCGCGGTCGATCCCGAGCTCGAGCGCTATATGCACCTCGCCGCGCTCAACCGCGGGATCCTGCTGACGCCGTTCCACAACATGGCACTGCTCGCGCCCTCGGTGACCGAGTCCGACGTGGATCGCCACACGGACGTCTTCCGCGAAAGCGTGCGGGCGGGAGGCCTGGCCGGCTGACTGAGCCCTACCGGTGATCGAGCGCTGCCTGTGGACCGAGACCGCGCCGGCGCCGCCTCGGCCGGCCGCCGAGCTTCCCGCGCGCACGGACGTGGCCGTCGTCGGCGGCGGATACACCGGCCTCGCCGCCGCGCGGATGCTCGCGCGCCGCGGCGCCGACGTCACGGTCCTCGAGCGGCACACGATCGGGTGGGGAGCGAGCAGCCGGAACGGTGGGTTCGTCCTCCCGGGATTCAAGCCCGACGTCGAGGTGCTGGCCCGGAAGCTCGGCGTCGCCGAGGCGCGCCGCCTGTTCGAGCTCTCGGCCAGCGCGGTGGAAGGGCTCGAGGCGCTCGTGGCGGACGAGCGGATCGACTGCGATTACGCCAGGTGCGGCACCGTGATTCTCGCCGCGCGGCCCGGCCACGTGGCGGGGCTCGAACGGAGCCGCCGGTTCCTCCGGGACCAGCTCGGGCACGAGACGACCGTGCTGACGCGGGCGGAGCTTGCGCTCGAGATCGGATCGGCCCGCTATCACGGCGGCCTCCTCGACCCGCTCGCGGGATCGGTGCAGCCGGCCCGGCTGGTCCAGGGACTGGCAGAGGCGGCCGCGCGGGCCGGCGCCCGACTGCTGGAGGGCGTCGAGCTCCGGTCCCTCACGCGGCAGCGCGAGGGATGGGCCGTCGCCACCTCGGCCGGCCTGGTGGTTGCGCGCGACATCCTGGTGGCGACGAACGGGTACACGGGGCCGGCGATCCCGGCCCTTCGGCGCCGCGTGGTGCCGGTCGGGAGCTACCTCGTCGCGACGGCCCCGCTCGATCCGGCTCTTGCGCGCCGGCTCGTGCCGCGCCGGCGGGTGCTGAGCGATACCAAGAACCTGCTGTACTACTTCCGGCTCTCGCCCGACGGCCGGATGGTCTTCGGAGGCCGCGCGGCGTTCACTCCGACGCCGGTGACCCGGAGCGCCAAGATCCTGGCTCGCGGGATGGCCGAAGTGTTCCCCGACCTGGCCGGCGTTCCGCTGGAGTACGCGTGGGGCGGACAGGTGGCGTTCACGGTGGACCAGATGCCGCACGCCGGCCGGCTCGACGGGATCCACTATGCGCTGGGGTACGGCGGGCATGGCGTGGCCATGGCCACGTGGCTGGGCGCGCGGATGGGGGAGGCCC
>DASSYY010000410.1:0-2736 GCA_035703025.1 Gemmatimonadales bacterium
GCTCGGCACGCCGCACTACATGAGCCCCGAGCAGGCGATGGGCGAGCGCGAGATCACCGCCCGGTCCGACGTCTACGCCCTCGGCGTCGTGGTCTACGAGATGCTCACCGGCGACCCGCCGTTCGGCGGCTCGACCGCGCAGGCCATCGTGGCCCGGGTGCTCACCGAGGCGCCGCGCCCCATCCTCCCCCAGCGCCATACCATCCCGCCCCACGTGGAAACGGCGGTGCTGACGGCACTGGAGAAGCTGCCGGCCGACCGGTTCGGCACGGCGGCGGAGTTCGCCGAGGCACTGGCCGGCCGGGGCACCGTGCCGACGCTCCGCACCACGGCCGCGGCCGGCGCGGCAGCGGCCGCGAAGCCGCGCTGGGACGCGGTCAAGCTCGCGCTGCTCGGGGGCCTGCTGGTGGCCGGCGGCGCCGCGGCGTGGGGCTGGCTCCGGCCCGCGCCCGCGCCCAGCGTCAACCGGTTCAGCCTCTACCTGCCGGAGGCCGAGGCGCTCGCGCCGGTCAACCAGTCGGGCAACCGGATCGCGATCTCGCCCGACGGAAGCCGGCTGGTCTACGTCGGCCCCTCGCAGCGAGGCAGCCAGCTCTGGCTCCGGGAGCACGACCGGCTCAGCTCGTCGCCGATCCCCGGGACCGAGGGCGCGGGCTCGCCGTTCTTCTCGCCCGACGGCCGCCAGATCGGCTTCCTGGTCGGCGGGAAGGCCCTGCGGACCGTGTCGCTCGATGGCGGCACGACGCTCACGCTCACCGACAGCGCCAACTCGACGGGAGGCGACTGGGGATCGGACGGCTACGTCTACTTCGAGGTGGACTCGGGGATCGCGCGGATCCGGGCCACCGGCGGTCCCATCGAGAGCGTCTACAGGATTTCGGCCCGAAAGGAGGCCGGCGCGGAGTGGCCCGTGGTCTTGCCCGGTGCCCACGGCATCGTCTTCCGGACCCGGCTCCCCAACCAGGCGGCCGGCGACTTCCAGATCCTGGCCATGCCGCTGCCGCACGGCGAGCCCCACGTGCTCATGCGCGGTATCTACGCCCGGTACTCGCCCACGGGACACCTGCTGGTCGTGACCGCGGACGGCAAGCTGGTCGGCGTGCCGTTCGACCCCGCCAAGCTCGCGATCACCGGGCCGCCGATCGGCCTGCTCGAGGGGATCGGCGTCGAGGTCGGCGGGTTCTCGACCAATCTGGCGTTGTCGGGCAACGGGACCCTGGTCTACACGACGGGGAACGCCACGCGGACCCGGCGGCCGGTCTGGGTCACCCGCGAGGGGGTGGAAAGCCAGGTGGATTCGAGCTGGCAGCCGCAGGGCAACATCGCCTCGTTCGCGGTCGCGCCCGACGGCAAGGCCCTCGCGGTGGAGATCGTGCAGAACGGCACCGGCTCCATCTGGGTCAAGCAGATCCCGAGCGGTCCGTTCTCCCGGCTCACGTTCGGCGACACCGCCAACCTGCGGCCGAGCTGGTCCGCCGACGGCCGCTCGCTGGTCTACCTCGGCAGTGCGAACACGAACGGCGGCACCCCGATGATGCGCCGCGCCGACGACACCGGCACCGCGCAGACGCTGGTCCGCTCGCCCTTCGCGTTTGGCCAGACGTTCCAGACCCGGGACGGCAAGTGGGTGATCGCACGGCGCTCGTTCTTCGAGGCCGGCGCGGGCGACATCTTCGGTGTCCGCGAGGGCGACTCGACCCTCGTACCGCTGGTGACGGGCCCGGCGACGGAGATCGATCCTGCGGTATCGCCGGACGGCAAGTGGCTGGCCTACGCGTCGGACGAGTCGGGCGTGCGTGAGGTCTACGTGCGCCCCTTCCCCGATGCCGCATCAGCGCGCTGGCAGGTCTCCACGGCGGGCGGCACGGACCCCGTCTGGTCCCACAGCGGCAAGGAGTTGTTCTACCGGAGCGCGCAGGAGAAGCTCATGACCGTCGCCGTGCGGCCGGGCGCGACGTTCGCGGTCGAGCAGCCCAAACCGCTGTTCTCGACCACGCCCTACATCGCACTCGCTCCGATCGCGTCGTTCGACGTGAGCCCGGACGACCGCCGCTTCCTCCTGCTGCGGGAGACGGCGCCGGACGAGCGGAACGAGCTGATCGTGGTGCAGAACTGGGCGGAGGAGATGAAGGCGCGGGCGAAGCAGCGGTGAGGGAGCGCCCCTCGGTACTTGGCAACCCGCGTACCACCCGCGACATTTCAGGCCTCCCAAGTAAACGGCATCCTTGCCAGACCCGCAGCTCGTGCAGCCCCAGCTCCGCACGACACCCACCGATCCGGGTCCTTCAGCCGCGCCGGTCCCCACCGACCTTCTGACGGACGCCGTCCGCCGGCTTCGCACGGCGTGTGTCGTCTGGATCGTGCTGTTGACCACCGCGTTGGCCGTCAACCACTTCATCCTTCCGCACCTCCATCTCGCAATTGGTCAGGCGATCTCGTGGCCGCGCGTCGCCGACGTCCTGGCCGTCGTGTGCATCGCCGTATCCGCGTTGGTCTATCGGTACGCCCCGTTCGCCTCCCGGAGAGCCGAGACGCTGGTGGATCTCGGCATCGGTTACGAGGTGGTGCTGGCATTCGCGATCGGGGTGATCAATCAATGGGAACCGCAGCAGATCCTCGCGGGCAGGCTCTCCTGGATCTGCGTGCTCGTGTTGCTGCACCCCATGATCGTGCCGGGGCCGCCCCGGAAGATCCTGATCGGCTCCCTCCTGGCAGCCAGCATGGACCCCGTAGGAC
>DASSYY010000053.1:0-2415 GCA_035703025.1 Gemmatimonadales bacterium
AGCGGCACCGCCGAGAGGCTGACGCTCTGGCCGCGCGGCCCGCGCTCCATCCACCGCACCGTCGGCGCACCGCCGCCCAGCGGACGGAGCGACCGGTTGAGGCCATCGGATACCGCATCGAGGCGGCGCATGACGGCTCGCAGCTCCTGCAGGATCGTACCGCGCCGCTCGCTGTCTTCCGATTCGGCCAGCCGGTCGGCGATGGTCTCGACCGATTCCCGGAGCGACCGGAACGCGCCCAGCGTCGCGTCCAGCTCGAAGGCCAGGCCCTCGTCCCAGATCTCGTCGGTGGCGAAGTCGTCGCCCAGCCGGAGCTGGCCGGCCGGCGCGCCGTCGAGCCGCTGGTACAGCCGGAGAAACATCGCGTCGCTCGCCCGCCGCGCGTCGCCGATGGCGGGCAGCAGGCGATCATGCAGCAGCTCGAGGCTCGCGCGGCTCAGCAGGTCGCTCCGGCCCATGAGCTCGTGGGCGAGCGTGGGCGCCAGGCCGCGCCCGTTCCGCTCGAACCGCGCGAGCAGGCGCCGGACCGAGCGGCTGCTCACCTGGATGCCGAGGTGCGCGGCGGCGACGTCCTCGAGATGGTGCGCCTCGTCGAGCACCAGGCGGCGGTAGGGCGGCAGCACCGCCGCTTCCTCCCAGTTGTCCTGCGCCTGCCGGACAGAGAGGTCCGCCGCCAGGAGGTGATGATTCACCACCACCACATCGGCCTCCGCCGCGCGGCGCCGCGCGCGGAAGAGGAAGCAGCGATCGAAGTGGCTGCACTTGAGGCGGGGACAGAGGTCGGCCTCGGCGCTCACCTCGTCCCAGACCTCACCCGACGGGGTCACCGGCAGGTCGCTGAGCGTGCCGTCCGCAGTGTGGCCGGCCCACTCCGCGATCCCGATCAGCTCGTCCAGCTTGTCCTGCTCGAGCAGCGTCCGCTGCGAGGCGACCGCCTGATGCATCCGCGACAGGCAGAGATAGTTCCGCCAGCCCTTGAGCAGGGCGAAGGTCGGCGTGTAGTGCTCATCGCCGAGCGCGCGGCGGAGCAGCGGGAGATCCTTGCCGACGAGCTGTTCCTGGAGATTGATCGTGTTCGTGCTCACGACGGTGCGCTCGCCGTTCACCCGGGCCCAGTGGAGCGCCGGCACGAGGTAGGCGAACGACTTGCCGACTCCGGTGCCGGCCTCCAGCAGCTGCACCCCGCCGTCGTTGTAGCCGTCGGCGATGTAGGCGGCCATGTCGCGCTGGCTGCGCCGGTCCTCGTACTGGCCGAGCTCGCCCGCCACCGGGCCGCCCTCGCCCAGTGTGTCGATCACGTCGAACGGGTCGATGCGCAGCACCGGCCGGTCGTGCGGCACCTCGACGACCACGTACAGCTCGGTGGCCGCGTTGTCGATGATCCCGAAGCCCACGCCGCCGTCGTGCAGGCGCGAGGCGACGTCGAGGTCGGGCACCGACGGATCGAGCCGACCGCTGGGATGGTTGTGGAGCAGCATCTCGCCCCGCTGCGCCACCCCGGGCAGGGCGAGCACCATGTCCACCGTCCCCCGGGCCACGGTCCGGGCGCCGGTGACGACCCCGTCGCGATCCACCTGGGCGACGAAGGAGACCTCCCGGCCCCCGGCGGCCGTGACCTCGCCGGCGAGGTAGGCCCGGACACCCGGGGCGATGCGCTCGGAGGGATTGACGCTCACTGGGATCCTTGGAAAAGCGTTCTGCGCGGTCCGGCGGCGGCGAGCACCCCGCCCGAGTCATCTGGGCGAAGCGAAGGGGCCATGCCTCGGGTCATGGCCCCTTCGCCTCGCTCAGGATGGCTCAAATGTAATATCCCTCAGGTCTTGAGCTCCTTCTTCTTCGCCGCCGGAAACAGCACGTTGTTCAGGATCAGCCGGTACCCCGGCGAGTGCGGATGAAGCGAGAGATCCGTGGGCGTATCCCCGATCTGGTGCTGAGGGTCCTCGGGGTCGTGACCGCCGAAGAAGGTCCACGTCCCCTGCCCATGCTCGCCATGCACGTACTTGACCCACGGCGCCCCGGGCTCGTCGGCCAGGACGGTGGCGCTCGGCTTGAGCGTCTTGCGGGTGAAGGACGTGGTCAGCCCGTAGAAGTCAGGAATCACCTGGCGGTGGTTCTGCACCAGCATCGTGGCCACCGGGTCGATCTTGGCGCTGAAGTTGAACAGCGTGAACGACCCCAGCGGCTGGCGCCGCTCGGGCGAATTCACCTGGTGTCCGTCGATGTCCGAGTACACCGGCACCGTCGGGCTCAGCTCGAGCTGGGCGTTCTGAAACGCCAGCGCCTCCTCCCACCGCATGCGGCTCGACGCGTCGGGATCCATCGGAGTCCCGTCGGCGTAGGCCGCCGCGATGTCCACCTTGTCGGCCGCCAGCGCCAGGTCGAGTGTCTCCGTCGCCGTGCACATGGCGAACAGGA